>NZ_JBSGFZ010000019.1:0-69467 GCF_053603655.1 Kribbella sp. NPDC004138 | reverse complement strand
GCTCACGCCCAGGTCGTCGGCCCGGGGGGGGGCCGCCCCCGCCCCCCCCCGCCGCCCCCGCCCGGCGGGGGCGGGGCGGGTGGCCGCCCCGCCCCCCCCCCGGCCGACGCCGGGGCGGGCGCCCGCCCCCCCCCCGCCCCCACCGCGGGTGATTCTCACGACCGGGCACGCTGCCGGATGGCCGCCGTGCCGAAGCCGATCATGCCGAGCGCAACCAGGCCGAGTACGCCGGTGAGCCACAGGAAGCCGGCGGAGGTGTCCTGCGCGGCGGCCTGACCGCCGGTTCCGCCCGGGACGCCGGACGGGTTGCCGTGCAGGCCGCCGATCGTCTGGACGGCCAGCTTCAGGTTCTTGTCCGCGGCGCTGCCCCACGCGTACACGATCGTGTTGGTGCCTTCCTTCAGGGTGACGTCGGCCGGGCCGATCGCGACGGTCGACGTGCCGGCGAGGACCACGTCGGCCTTGACCGTGCCGGCCGGCAGGTCGGCCTTGGCCTCGTTGGGGTTGGTCAGGCCCTTGAACACAGGCTTGCCGCCCGCGCGGACGTCGACGGCGGGCGCTGCCGCGTCGTGCCGCACGGTCAGCCGCGCCTGACCGGCCGAGAGCTTCGAGACGTCGTTGACGTACGGCGTCAGCACCGGCTTGCCGGCCGCGGACAGGTGCGCGACGACGGTGATGTTCGCGCCGCCCGGGACCTTGACGTCGTTCGCCTGGATGACCGCCGCGCCTCCGGCGCCCGCACCGGCCGCCGTGACCTTGAGGTCGTACGTGCCCTCCGGGAGCTTGACCGGGTCGGTCAGCGTTCCGGGCTTGAAGTTGGTCAGCAGTGCCTTGCCGTTGGCGTAGACATCGACCGTCGCACCGGGCACCGCGTGCAGCACGGACACGGACGAGGTAGCTGCCGGCTTCGCTTCGGCGCTGGCAGCCACGGCCGCCGGCGCACCGGCAACCACGAGGCCGGTGGCGAGCAGTGCAGTGACTCGACGCACGGACATAGGAACCCTCCTAGGATCGGACTACTTACCCCCTCTTCCGACGCAGCCGGCGGCGCGGATGCGGTGATTCCGAAATTTATGCAAAAGTGAGGCAACGGCCCGCGGTGGTTCGTGAGATGCTGGCCGACGTGGGGAACCCGGTTGGTGCGATCCGGAGGTAACCGTTCATGGGACTCACCCGTTCGGCAGTTGTCGCCGCGCCGCGGTCGGAGGTCTACGCCTGGCACGAGCGGCCGGGAGCGATCGTCCGGCTGACGCCGCCCTGGATGCCGGTCAGCATCGAGCAGGAGGCGACCGACCTGTCCGGCGGCACCGCGGTGCTGGGATTCCCGCTGGGATTCCGCTGGATCGCGCGGCACAGCTCGGCAGAGGTGCCGCAGCGGTTCGTCGACGAGTTCGACACGCCGTTGGCGCGGCAGATCGTCCATTGGCGGCACACCCACGAGTTCGTTGCCGAGGACGACGATCACACCAGGGTCGTCGACGACATCCGCAGCAACGTCCCCGGATTCCTGCTGCGCTCGATGCTGGAGTACCGGCACCGGCAACTGGCCGACGACCTCGCCGCGCTGCAGCGGGCGCATGCCACGGGGATGCGCCCGCTGACGGTCGCGGTCACCGGGACGCACGGAACCATCGGCCGCTCGCTCTGCGCGCTGCTGAGCACCTCCGGGCACACCGTCGTCAAGCTGGTTCGCGGCGAACCACGAGGGGACGGCGAGCGTCGGTGGGACCCGGCGAGCCCGGACCGCTCACTGCTGGAGGGGATCGACGCCGTCGTCCATCTGGCCGGAGCCTCGATCGCCGGCCGCTTCACGCCACAGCACAAGCAGCGGTTACGGGATTCTCGCATCGGTCCGACCACAGCCCTGGCAGAGCTCGCGGCTGCGACCGACGGAGGGCCGTCGGTGTTCGTTTCCGCCTCGGCGATCGGGTACTACGGCGCCGAGCGCGGTGACGAGGAGCTGACGGAGAGCAGCGCCCGGGGCGAAGGCTTTCTCGCCGAGCTCGTGAGTGACTGGGAGCAGGCGACCGAGCCGGCCGCCGCGGGAGGCCTGCGGGTCGTGCAGGTCCGGACCGGCTTGGTGCAGACTCCGGCGGGCGGCACGCTGAAGGCCCTCTACCCGTTGTTCGCCGCCGGGCTCGGAGGCCGCCTCGGAAGCGGTGAGCAATGGCAGGCGTGGATCGGCATCGACGACCTGCTGGACATCTACCACCGGGCGCTGTACGACGATCAGCTCAGCGGCCCGGTGAACGCCGTCGCCCCGGCGCCGGTACGCAACCAGGACTACGCGGCCGTCCTGGCGCGGGTTCTGCATCGGCCCGCGCTGTTGCCGACTCCGTCGTTCGGCCCGCGGCTCCTACTCGGAGCTGAGGGAGCCGACGAGCTGGCGGAGGCCAGTCAGCGCGTAGTGCCGACTCGCCTCGTCGAGGCCGGGCACGTCTTCCGCTACTCGGAGCTCGAGCCTGCCCTGCGTCATCTGCTCGGTCGAACGCAGGGCTGACACTCGGCCTGCCGTCACCGCCTGAGGTCGCGGGCGACGGCTGTCGCCACCCGTCGACCGGACACCAGCGCGCCCTGGATCGAGCTGGTGTCCCGGTGGTCACCGCTGACGTAGAGCTGCGGACCGACCTTGGCAGGACTGGTGAAGACGTGGTTGGACCTCATCCGGGGGAGGGCTCGCGGGATGCGGTACTCCGCGACGAGCTCCCATCGGCTGGTGGACGTCCGGTAGAGCTCACCGAGCCGAGACCTGATCGCACTCAACGCCGGGGTGTCGCCAGGGACCGACGCCGCCACCAGGGCCTTTCCAGCCGGTGCGTAGGTGCCCGCCACCTCGCTCATGACCACCGTGTTCATGAGCGAGCCGGAGACGCCGTCCAGCATGAGCGTCGGCCGGCGGAGCGGCGGCTCGTCGACCGCGAAGTACCAGGTCGTGACGCCGCCCCACTCAGGAGCGCGGATCGCCGGTGCCAGCGCGGACGCCGCCGTACCGTCGGTCGCGATCACGACGGCCCGGGCCTTCAGAGGTACGGCGGAATCAGCTGAGCTGACCACACCGCCGTCGACCGAGGTGACGGTCGTCGACAGGCTGAGCGCGTCGTCGGCGACCAGGCCGGCGAGGGCGCGCGGCAGCATCCGCATCCCGTCGGCGGGGACAGCGGCACCGCCCCGGACGAAGCATCTCCATACCAGGTGGAGCATCTTCGAGTTGGTGGTCAGCTCGGAATCCAGGAAGACACCGGCCAGGAACGGCCGGAAGATCTCCTCGATCGTGGGCCGCGAGATGTGCCACCTCGCCAGCTCGCGGCCGGTCTCGGTCGGTGCCGCCGCGCGGAGGCGGGTCGCGTCGATCGTGGTGTCCCGGAGCGTGAGAGCCCCGACGGTCACGGCGTCCAGCGGGCGCTTGGCCGCGAAGCGGGCCAACGAGACCAGGGTCTCCCGGCCGCGCGACGAGAAGTCGAGATCCCAGCGCTCGTCGCGCCCTTCGGCGAGCACACCGCGGCTGAAGAACCTGAGGTCGAGGCTCTCCGGGGCGAGCAGTCGCCGGAGCTCCGGGTACGCCGGGAGCAGCACCTGGAAGCCTCGGTCCAGGAGGAAGCCGTCGACCTCGTCCGTGCGAACCCGGCCGCCGACCTCGTCGGCTTGTTCCAGCAGCTTCACCCGCAGGCCCGCGGCCTGCAGATGGATCGTCGCGGCCAGACCGGCCAGCCCGGCTCCCACGACGATGACGTCGGCGTCTTCCACGACCTGTTCCTTCCCGTCCGCTCGTTCAGGGGGCCCGAGATCCCCGGTCGTCCTCCTGCGCGACGACCTCCTCGATGCCGTCGAGCGTCTCCAGCTGTTTCAGCGGGCGTGCCAGCCGATGGTTGTGGCGCAACCGCTCCTGGTTCCTGCTCAGGAACCACCAGTACCCGGCGGTGAACGGGCATGCGTCCGGGCCGACGCGCACCTTCGGGTCGTACACGCAGCTGCCGCAGTAGTCGCTCATCTTGTTGAGGTACGCGCCGCCGGCGGCATACGGCTTGGTGGCGAGCAGACCTCCGTCGGCGTGCTGGGACATGCCGACGACATTGGTCACCATGACCCAGTCGTAGCCGTCGACGAAGCTGCGGTGGAACCAGTCCGTCAGTTGGGCCGGCCGCCAGCCACGGTGCAGGGCGTAGTTGCCGAGGACCATGAGGCGCTGGATGTGATGCGCCCACCCGTTCTCCCGGACGCCCCGCAGCGTCTCGGACAGGCAGCGTGCCTGCACGTTGCCCTCAGCATCGAGATCCTGGAACCAGTCCGGTACGTCGCGGTGTGCGCGGAGCGCGTTGCGCTCGCGGTAGTCCCGGTCGAAGTGCCAGTACAGCTGCCAGGTCCAGTCGCGCCAGCCGATGATCTGGCGGACGAATCCCTCGACCGCGGCGATCGGTGCGTGTCCGGAGCGGTACGACGCCTCGGCCGCTTCGACGACCTCGAGCGGATCGAGCAGGCCCAGGTTGAGCGGGACGGACAGCAGCGAATGCGCCATCCAGTCGTCGCCCGCGAGCATCGCGTCCTCGTGCGCCCCGAAGGCGGGCAGGCGGTGCTCGACGAAATGTTCCAGGGCGGACACGGCTTCGGCGCGGGTCACCGCGAACCGGCGGGGACCGTCCGACCCGACGGAGCGCACCGTGCCGTCGCGCTCCCACCGATCGAGGTCCTGCCGGACCTCGGCGTCGATCGCGTCCTCCGCCGGCCACCACGGAGCGGGGGCCCCGAGCCGGCTGCTGCCGCGCGGTGGCGGTTTGCGGTTGTCATGGTCGAAGTTCCAGCGTCCGCCGGCGGGCGTGCTTCCGTCCATCAGGATCTCCCGCCGGACGCGGACGTCGCGATAGAAGTCCTCCAGCAGCAGACGGCGCCGGCCCCGGTTCGCGGCCCAGTTGGCGAAATCCTCGCGGCTGGTCACAAAGCCTCTGGCCGGCAGGACGGTCACCGATTCCTGCCGCTGGACGAATCTCTCCGCTGCGTGCGTCGTCGGTCCGCAGACCGTCAACGGTTCGTCGATCTGGGCGAGTGCGGCGGCGTAGGTGTCCGCCTGGATGAATGTGGCCTGCCGATCCAGCTCGGCGGCCCGGTGGCGCAGCGCCGACAGCACCAGGTGCGCCTTCTGCCGGTGGAAGCGGCGCCGGGCGAACGCGTGGCGGGACTCGATCAGCAGCACCGGTTGCTGCGGAGCGTCCAGGAAGTGCGGCCCGAGCTGGTCCGCGAACAGCCATCGGCGCCCGAGGTCGCCGGTCGCTCGGCTGCGCGGTCCCATCTGACTCCCTCGACTCGCCGGTCCGTCTCGCCCCAAATCTATGCAAAGTCGATGCATAGTGGGAACCCGCAACGCCGATGCCCGAGTGCGGCGAGTCGACAGTCGCCACCGGTGTGCGACTCGTCACGTACCGGAAGTACATGGCATCCAAGGCGTTGGGTACCGGTCGGTTGCGAAGTTGACCGGTCCGCCGTTCAGCAGAGAGCGCGACCCGGCCCGCTGATTGCCTTCCCGGATCCGCGCCGGAGCCGGGAAGGCAATCAGCCGCCTTCCGTCCGCAGGCCGTGCTTGCGCAGTGCCGCGTCGAGCCCGTTGCTGTGCTGTGCTTCGACGAATTCCTTGGACAGCTCACGGAGTTTGACGTTGCCGTCCTGGGAGCAGCGTTTGAGGACGTCGAACGCCACGCTCGACGTGATCCCGTAGCGATGCATCAGCAGTCCTTGGGCCTGACCGATCAGGTTGCGCGTGACGAGCGCCGTCCGGAGCTGCTCGATCAGTGTCCGGCTGTCGTCGAACAGCTGGACGTTGTCGAACGCGACGCCGGCGTTGAGCGCGAACAGCAGCGCCACGTCGTACGACATCCCTCCGAACGCGTCCGGCTCGGCGGAGAACAGACTGAAGGCCGCCGCCGCGTCGCCGTCGGCGGGCAGCGGGAGGAACAGGCAGCTCCGGTAGCCGGCGTTGATCGCCGCGGCGGCGAACTTCGGCCAGCGGTGATCCGCCGCCAGGTCGCCGATCCGGCGCGGCTCGCCGTACGTCAACGTGTCGTGCAACGGGCCGTCGACGGCGATCAGCTGAGCGGTGAACATGGGCTGGGCGGGCTCGGTGGTCGGGTCCGTGGGCTCCTGCCGGGCGATCACCTCGGCCTCGCCGTCCGCGAGGATCGCGATCGCGGCCGCGTCGCAGTCCGGAACGGTTCGCACGATCCGGCTGACGAAGCGACCCAGCGTGCTGCTGACGTCGTCGTCCGCCACCAGCCGGCTGACCTCTGCCAGCTCCTGAGCCAGTCCCAAGATGTCGTCCATGCGGCCATCATCCGTTGTCTCGCCCGCTGTGGATGAGGTGGGGGACGCGATCGTGTGCCGATGATGAAGGATGGACACGGCAGAGGCGTCCGGGCCGGAGCCCGGTTCGGCAGCGCATCGAGGTCCGGTTTTCGCCCTCGATGTGGTCATCGGGGCGTCGACCCTGGTGGTCGCGCGAACCGTCGCGGCCGGTCGCGGAGCGAAGCACGCGGTCGCCACGGCCCTCCAGGCTCCCGGCGCCGTTCCCGGCCACGTCGCCGGCCATGTTCCCGGCCGCGATCGGGTGGACCACTGGGTGTCGGAGCTGGCACGGCGTGGTGAGCGGGAGCAGGACGAGCTCAAGGACCGGGTGACGTCGTTGGCCGACGACCTGGTCCGGGCGGTGCTGCATCTGGTGCTCGACCGGATCGACCTGACCGAAACGGTCCGGCAGTACGTCGATGTGAACAGCATCGTCCGGGACGTCGATCTCGACGCGGTGATCGGCCAGATGGACGTGGCCGGCCTGGCCGAGGGCGTGATCGCGGAGGTCGACATCGCCGAGATCATTCGCCAGTCCACCGGTTCGCTGACCTCCGAGACGGTGCAGAGCGTCCGGATGCAGGGCATTTCCGGCGACGAGGCCATCGACAAGGCAACCGGCCGGATCCGGGTGCGATTCCGCCGCAAGCACGCGCCGACGGCGGCGCGGCCGGAGCCGTGAGCCTGGGGTCCGTCCCGACGGAGGCGCGGCCGTTCCAGGGCAGACCGGCAGGGTTGGTGACCAGGACCGCCGCGGGAGTCGTCGACGTGATCGTTGTGCTCGCGTTGCTGATGATCGGATACCTGGCGATCAACGGCGCGGGGTTCGTCGCCGACCCGAGGCACTTCCACTTCGTGAGTGTGTCGGCGGTGGTGAGCCGGACGGTCGGTCTGTGCCTGCTGATCGGCTATCTGTCCGTGGGGTGGTGGCTGAACGGACGAACGTACGGCTGCCGCGTGATGGGCCTGCGGGTCATCGCCGCCAAGGGCGGCCGGGTGCGGCCTCTCGTCGCGCTGGTGCGGGCTGTCATCTGTGTCGTGTTCCCGATCGGGCTGCTCCTGTGTCTGTTCGGCCGGCGCCGCCGTTCGCTGCCGGACCTGCTGCTGCGAACGGCGGTTGTCTACGACTGGCGAGCTCAGCTGCCGGTGGTCACGCTGCCAGCGCCTTCGCCTTGAGCGTGTCGAACTCGGTCTGCGAGATGGTGCCCTCGTCGAGCATCGCCTTGGCCCGCTCGATCTGATCGGTCGGCGTGGCCGTCCCGGCGACGTTCCGGATGTAGGTCTCCTGCTCGTGCTGCGCGTCCCGGGCCCTGCTCGCCTGACGGTCCGCCATCGACTTGCCACGCACGATGACGTAGACGAGCGAGGTCAGCAGCGGCAGGAAGAACAGGCAGACCAACCAGATGGCCTTGACAACACCGGACGTGTCCCGGTCACGGAAGATGTCCGTCAGGATCCAGAACAGCATCATCAGGTACGCGACGAACGCGAAGCTGATGATGATGAACCACACGACGTTCCAGAATGACATGTCAGTTCCCTTCTCACTGTCGACCAAGCTCGACAGCCTGACTCTGCGCCGCCCCAGGACCGCCGGGCATCATCCTTGCTGGGGGAGCGCGCGCCCCGGGAGGTCCTTCATCCCTCCTGGGTGAGTTCACCGGGTGCTCGCGCGCCTAGCGTCGAACTGCAGGCGCTGGACCGGGATCGACGGCGAATGCACCGGCCCGGCAACGGGTGAAGGGCGGCGAATGAAGCGGGAGTGGGCCGAGCATCCGCGCGTGCGGCGATTCGCCGGCTGGTTCCGGAAGAGCCTGATCGGCCGGATCGTCGTGGCCGCCCTCGAGATCCGGCTGTACGACCGGGCGCTGACCCTGGCCGGCAAGGCGTTCATCGCGCTGGTTCCGCTGCTGATCGTGGTGGCGACCCTGCTCAGCGGCTCGGGAGCGCTGGCGCTGGCCGACTGGCTGATCGACAAGTTCGAGCTCACCGGGGGAGCCGCCGACGCGGTCCGGTCGCTGTTCGGCCGGCCGCCGTCGGCATCCGGCGGCCTGACGATCCTGAGCGTTCTCACCGTCCTGGTGTCGGCGAGCAGCTTCGCGCGGTCCGTCCAGCGAACCTTCGAGGCGGCGTGGAAGCTTCCCGCCCGTGGTCTGCGCGGTACCGTCAACGGCATCCAGGGCGCGGGTCTCGTCCTCCTGGTGCTGTTCGTGCTCGCCTACCTCGCGAGCCTGACCGACGAGCTGCCCGGTGGCCGGATCGTCACCGTCCTGGCACAGACCGTCGTCGCGATCCCGGGCTGGTGGCTCGCCAGTTGGCTGTTGCTGACCCGGCGGGTGGCATGGCGCCTGCTGTTGCCGGGGGCGGTGGTCAGCGCGTTCGGGCAGGTGTTCGTGGGTGCGGTGGGCAGCCGGTACGTACCGCACCTGATCGAGCGGAACGCCGAGCGGTACGGCGTCATCGGCGTGGCGATCGCGATGATCTCCTGGCTGGTGATCCTCGCGCTGCTGATCGTCGCGTCGGCGGTCGTCGGCGCCCAGGTGGGCGCCACGCTGGCCGGGCGCGGTGACGTGCCCGATCCAGCGCGGGAACCCGAACGAACGGCGTCAGGTGCGGATCGCGCCCGGGCGGGTCAGGGCCCAGATCACCCAGATGTCGAGGCCGATCAGCAGGAGTGACCACCACGGGTAGTACGGGATGAAGAAGAAGTTGTCCACCGCGCTGAGCACCACGAGGAACAACGCTGACACACCGGCCCAGGTGGCCCGGCTGTACAGCCCGAAGGCGACCACTAGCAGCAGGATGCCGAGCACGAGGTGGATCCAGCCCCAGGCGGTGGTGTCGAGGTCGAAGGTGTACCCGCGGACCCTGATGAAGAACTCGTCGTTGATGATCGCGGCCAGGCCCGTGATCATGTGGAAGATCCCGATGATCAGCAGCATCGTCGCCGCGAAGGTGATTCCGCCGACTGCCCAACCGGACACCGGCTGCTGTGATCGCTCTGTGCGACTCATCTCGCCTCCTCTTGTCACCCTGACCAGACGGTAGGCCGCGTCCGCAGGCTGCTGACTCACCCCTGACGGGTGAGCCGGTAGCTGTCAGGTGGTGCAGGCGGTGACGCCGCCTTCGACGCCGGTGCTGAACGCCGACGTCCGCTGTTCGGCGTTCCCGTGGTCGCTGACGTCGGTCCAGGGGTAGTCGTCCGCGACCGCCGCGAGCGTCCTCGCGATCTCCTCGCTGTCACCGGGTTCGATCGTGATCAGGCCCTCGTCGGCCGCGCCCTGGAGCGCGGCTCCGGCGAGGCAGTCCGCCTGGAGTTCCGCGGCGACCGAGACGCGGTCGTCGCGCAGCCTGGCCTGGATCGCGTGGCCCCACTCGTGCGCGATGATCAGGTACACCCAGGCGTCGCCGATCTGGCTGTAGCCGGCGGCCATCAGGTTGTCGTCCCAGGCCACGAAATCACCCGGCCGGCAGTACACGGCGTTGAACGGCACGGACTCCGGTTCGCCTCCGCATGGCGGCCCGTCGGTCCCGACGTACGACCCGGCGACGCGGGGACTTCGGTACGGCTGACCGAACAACTCGGCGAAGTGCCTGCGCCAGAACGAGTCCACGGCGTTCACGGCGTCCTGCTCGTCGGTCTGCATCGCTTCGCGATCGACTGCCGGCGTCACAGCCGCCGGCTGCGTGGCCGACGGGTCATACGGGTCCGAGGATGTCGTGTTGCAGGCGGCGACGAAGGCGACCGCGATCACGGCCGCAGCCGGCCGCCAGGTAAGCGTGCGCACGAGTACAGCCTCGGGGGACGGCTCGGTGACCCGCATCCTCCTCGCCGGGTGATCGCGGTGGCCCCGGACTGAGCCGGCGGGGTTGTCCGGCGGGACGGACAAGTCGGGCGGATTCTGTCCGGTGGGACAGATACCTGGGCGGGGCCGCTGTCTAGCTTGACGGCATGGCAGCGTTGACGGAGATCGAGAAGTGGCTGGCCGAGACCGTGCCGGGAGCCATCGAGCGGTACGACGTACCCGGGGTGGCGTGGGCGGTTCTGGCCGATGGAGAAGTGGTGGACGGCGCCGCGGGCGTCCTGAGCAGGTCGACGCTGGTCGATGCGACCGCGGACTCGGTGTTCCAGATCGGCTCGATCACGAAGCTGTGGACCGCCACGCTGGTGATGCAGCTCGTCGACGAGGGCAAGGTCGATCTGGACGTGCCGATCCGGGCCTATCTGCCGGAGTTCCGGATCGCCGACGAGGAGGCCGCGGCCCGCATCACCACGCGGCAGCTGCTGTCGCACACGTCCGGCTTCGAAGGCGACATCTTCACCGACACTGGTCGCGGCGACGACTGCGTGGAGAAGTACCTGCAGGAGTTGCACGGGGTTGCCCAGCTGTTCCCGCCCGGTGAGCAGTTCTCGTACAACAACGCCGGCTACTGCGTCCTCGGACGGCTCGTCGAGGTGCTGCGGAACTCGCCGTACGACGTGTGTCTGCGTGACCACCTGATCGCGCCGCTCGGGCTCACCCACACCGCGCCCGGCCCGTACGAGGCGATCCTGTTCCGCGCGGCCGTCGGTCACATCGAGACCGAGCCGGGCGCCGGGTACCAGCCGGCACCGGTCTGGTCCCTGGTCCGGTCGAACGCGCCGGCGGGCTCCTCGCTCGCGATGCGGCCGCGGGACCTGCTGACCTTCGCCAAGCTGCACCTGGACGACGGCAAGGCCGCCGACGGCACGCAGGTGCTCGCCCCGGGCACCGCCGGCCGGATGCACGAGCAGCAGGTCGACCTCCCCGATCTCGGGTTGATGGGCACCTCCTGGGGCCTCGGGTTCGAGCGCTTCGAGACCCCTGACGGCCTGGTCATCGGTCACGACGGCGGAACCATCGGTCAGTCGGCGTTCCTGCGGATCATCCCCGAGAGCGGCGTCGCCGTCGCCCTGCTGACCAACGGCGGCGACGCCATCTCCCTCTACCGCGACGTCGTCGGGCACGTGCTGGATCAGCTCGGCGGCGTGCAGTTGCCCGCACTGCCCGAGCCGCCCGCCGCAGCGGAGCGGATCGACGCCGGCCGGTACGTCGGTACCTACGAGGCGGACGTGGTGGAGATGACCGTCAGCCAGGACGCGGACGGCCGGATCTGGCTGGAGCAGAGGCCGAAGGGGGTCTTCGCGGAGCTCGGCGAACAGGTCGAGCGCAAGGAGCTCGTGCCGTACCGCGAGGGCAGCCTGATCCCGGTCGAGGCCGACCGCGGCATGCACCTGCCGCACGTCTTCGTCGGCGACGACGGTCACGGCCACGCCCTGTACCTGCACGTCGGCCGGGCCGTCCGCCGGGCCGGCGCCTGAGATCCCTCGACGAAACGGATTCCGCCATGTTCCTCCGCGCTCCTGTCTGCGCCGCCGTGCTGGTCTCACTCGTTGCCTGTAGCAACCAGAGCGCCAAGGGCGGCGGTGACGCCCCGGTGGTGGACGGTGGCACGTTCACGATGGCGCTGCCGACCGATCCGGGCAACCTCGATCCGCAGTCGTCGGCCGCGGGCGCGCTGTTCACGGTGACCCAGCTGGCCTACGACCCGTTGCTGTCGGTCGACTCCGGCAACGGCGACATCCGGTCCGGTCTGGCGACCAAGTGGGCGGTGGACGGGAAGACCGTCACGCTGACCCTTGCCGACGGCATCAAGTGTTCCGACGGTACGCCGCTGACCGCGTCGAGCGTGGTCGCCAACCTGAAGTACGTCGGCGACCCGAAGAACAAGAGTCCGTTCCTCGGTACCTTCCTCCCGGTCGGCGCGACCGGGAAGGCCGACGATGCGACGAGGACCGTCACGATCACCCTCGCCACGCCGGCCCCGTTCGTCCTGAACGGCCTGGCCAGCCTGCCGATCGTGTGCCCGTCGGGTCTGACCGACCGCAAGTCGCTGGCGAACAAGACCTCGGGCACAGGGCCGTACGAGCTGACCGAGGCTGCACCCGGCGACCATTACACGTACCAGCGTCGCGACGGCTACACCTGGGGACCGAACGGCGCGACGACCGCGACGCAGGGCATGCCGAAGACGGTCGTGATGAAGGTCGTCCAGAACGAGACCACAGCGGCGAACCTGCTGCTGTCCGGTGGCCTCAACGCCGCCGTGATCATCGGGCCGGACGCCCTGCGGCTCGAGAAGGCGGGTCTGTTCGCCACCAAGACGACGGCGTTGGTGGGCGAGCAGTGGTACAACCACGCCAAGGGCCGGGCGACCAGTGACGCGGCCGTCCGGATGGCGCTCACCCAGGCTCTCGACCTGCCCGAGCTCCGCAAGGTGCTCACCTCCGGGAAGGGCACGCCGCCGACCACGCTCGCGACGATCGAGCCGGCCGCCTGCGTCGGCGACGCGCTCGCGCGGAGCTTGCCGGCGCGCGACGTCGCGGCGGCGAGAACCGCCGTACAGAAGACGAATGTGCGGCCGCTGACGTTCTTGTACGACAACAGCCGGGGGAGCGGGGTCGCCGCGGCGGCCGAGCTCGCCGTCCAGCAGTGGCAGGCCATCGGGGTGAAGGTCACCGCGAAGGGCATGAACGGCACAGCGCTGAACGAGACGTTGTTCAGCTCCGGCGACTGGGACATCGTCTGGGTGCCGCTGGGCGTCAGCAGTCCGGACCAGGTGGTGCCGTTCCTGTCCGGCCCCGCCGCACCGAACGGAACCAACTTCGCCGCCATCCAGAACAAGACCTACGAGGCCACGGTCCAGAAGGCGGGTGCGATGTCCGGCAAGGCGAGTTGCCCGACCTGGCTGGAGGCGGAGTCCGCGATCGTGGCCGCCGCCGATCTGGTGCCGTTCGCGAACAGCGCGGTCCAGATGTTCGGCGCCAAGGCGCGGTTCGCGGCACCAGGGCTCGTCCCGACCAGCATCCGGATGCTGGCGAACTGATCACATGACGACCACGGATCCGGCGCCCGGGATCGCCGTACGGCAAGGGTTGTGGGCGCACGACTGGGTGCGCTTCGGGGTACGGCGGGTGGGCCGCCTGCTCGTCTCGCTGTGGGTGGTGGTGACGGCCTCGTTCCTGATGATCCACCTGATCCCGGGTGACCCGGTCCGGGCCGCGCTCGGACCGACCGCACCGGCCGAGCTGGTGGCGGCCAAGCGGGCGGCGCTCGGCCTCGACGACCCGCTGTGGCGGCAGTACGGCGCCTACCTCGAGCGGCTGTTCAGCGGCGATCTGGGCAGCTCGCTCGTGTCGCAGCTGCCGGTGTCCGACGTGATCGCCCAGCGGCTCCCGGCGACGCTGGCTCTGGCCGTCCTCGCGTTCGTCCTCGCGGTGACGATCGCGCTCCCGGTCGGTGTCGTGGTCGGCGTGCTGACCCGCGGCGGCCGGGGCCGGCGGACCGAGCTCGCGTTCACCGCCGGCAGCGTGATCCTCGGCATCATCCCGGACTTCCTGATCGGGGTCGGCCTGGTCTTCGTCTTCGGTGTCAGCCTGAGCTGGCTGCCGGTCGCGGGCAACCAGTCGCCGGCCGCCTACGTTCTTCCGGTGCTGTGTCTCGCGCTCGGCCCGGCGGCGATCCTGGCGCGGATCCTGCGCGTCGAGCTGGTCAGCGTGCTCGACGCCGACTTCATCCGCACCGCCCGCGCGAAACGGCTGCCGGCCCGCGTGGTCTATCTGCGGCACGCACTGCCGAACGCGGCGACGGCCGCGCTCACCCTCGGTGCGCTGATCCTCAGCTCGATGGTCGCCGGGACCGTGCTGATCGAGAACGTCTTCAGCTGGCCGGGCCTGGGGATGACGATTGTGCAGTCGATCCTCGACAAGGACTATCCCGTCGTCCAGGGCATCGTCCTCGTGTACGGCGTCGGCGTGCTGGCCGCGAACACCGTCGTCGACGTCGCCCTCGCCCTGCTCGACCCGCGCTCGATCATCCGGGAGGACTGAATGCAGCGGCGACGATGGATCGGCGTACTCCGGACCCCGCTCGGACTCACCGCGACGGCCCTGGTGGTCGCGGTGCTGCTCCTGGCCGTTCTCGGGCCGGTGATCTGGTCGGGCCGGGCGAGCGCGGTCGACACCGGCAACATCCTGGCCGGACCGTCGGCCGAGCACTGGACCGGGACCGACAACCTCGGCCGGGACATCTTCTACCGCGTCCTGGTGGCGGGGCGGCTGTCCGTCGAGCTCGCGCTCGCCGCCACCGCGATCGCGATCGCGGTGGGCCTGCTGCTCGGCACCGCGCCCTTCCTGCTGGGGCGCCGGCTCGGCCGGCTCGTGACCGGCGCCGTCAACGTCGCGGTCGCCTTCCCGGGACTGCTGCTCGCGCTGTTCTTCGCCGTGATCTTCGGCGTCGGCGCGACCGGAGCCGTGCTGGCGATCGGGCTGGCCGGGGCGCCGGTGTTCGCCCGGCTGACGCAGACGCTGGTCGCCGGTCTCGCCGCGCGCGACTTCATCGCCGCCGCCCGGATCGCCGGGGTCGGCCGGATCCGCATCCTGTTCCGGCACGTGCTGCCGAACATCGCCGAACCGCTGGTCGTCAACGCCACGCTCGGCGCGGGCGGCGCGCTGCTGGCCTTCGCGGGCCTGTCGTTCCTGGGCCTCGGCGTGCAGCCGCCGGCGTACGACTGGGGCCGGCTGCTGTACGACGGGATCGGCGCGATCTACGTGAACCCGGCGGCCGCGCTGGCGCCCGGTGCCGCCGTACTGCTCGCCGGGCTGGCGTTCAACCTGTTCGGCGAGACCGTGGCCAAGGGCCTCGGCGTCACCCGCCTCGGCGCCGTCCGCGGTGCGATCCCACGGGCCGTACCCGAGGCCCGAGCTGCACAGGACGAACCGGTCCCGGACGTTGTGCTGGACGTCCGCGACCTCTCGGTGCGTTTCCCAACTCCGGCCGGCGAGATCCGCCCGGTGCGTGGGGTGTCCTTCGCCGTACGACGGGGTGAGGCGCTCGGCGTGGTGGGGGAGTCGGGCTCCGGCAAGTCCCTCACCGCGCTGGCGGTCTCGCGGCTGATCGACGCCCCGGGGCAGGTCGACGCCGAGCGGGTCGAGTTCCTCGGGACCGACCTGCGCGGCCCCGACACCAAAGCGCGGCAGCGGTTGCTGGGGACCTCGTTGGCGATGGTGTTCCAGGACCCGATGACGTCGTTCAACCCGACGCAACGGATCGGCGGCCAACTGGCCGAGGTGGCCCGCTACCACCAGGGGCTGGGCCGACGCGCGGCGCTGGCCCGCGCGGCGGACCGGCTGCGGGCGGTGCGGATCCCCGCAGCCGAGCAACGGATCCGGCAGTACCCGCACGAGTTCTCCGGCGGGATGCGGCAGCGCGCGATGATCGGTCTGGGGCTGATGAGTACGCCCGCGCTGATCGTCGCCGACGAGCCGACCACGGCGCTGGACGTCACCGTGCAACGGCAGATCCTCGAGCTGCTCGACGCGATCCGGCAGGCCGACGACGTCGCGCTGGTCCTGATCAGTCACGACGTCACCGTCGTCCGCGAGGTGTGCGACCGCGTGCTCGTGATGTACGCCGGCCGGATCGTGGAGGACCTGCCCGCGCACGAACTGACGAGCGGGGCGCGGCATCCGTACACGCGTGCTCTGGTGGCCGCCGTCCCCGATCTGGACACCGACCTCGATCAGCCGCTGGCCGTGATTCCCGGCCGGCCGGTCGCGCCCGCGGAGTTTCCGCCGGGCTGTGCGTTCGCTGCCCGCTGCCCGCTGGCCGACGAGCGTTGCCGGGCCGAGGATCCGCCGCTGTCGACCGACGGCGCGGGACGCCGGGTCGCCTGCTGGCATGCGGGCGAGACGATCGCGGTCGAATCGTCCCGCGACGAGCTGGTGGAGGCTCCGTGAGCGAGTTGCGCTTCGACGACGTGCGGGTCAGCTACGGCCGGACCACGGCCGTCGACGGTGTCAGCCTGACAGTTCCGGCCGGTCAGATCGTCGGTCTGGTCGGCGAGTCGGGATCCGGCAAGTCCACCTTGGCCCGGGCCGCGGTGGGACTCGCGCCCCTGGACGGCGGACAGATCCTGCTGGACGGCCGGCCGGTGCCAACGCGGGGCCGGCAGCGCCCGTTGCAGATGGTGTTCCAGGATCCGTACTCCTCGCTGGATCCACGGATGCGGATCGGTGAGAGCGTCGCGGAGGTCGTCCCGCCGGGCGGGGCGCGCGCCGAACGCCGGGCCGAGGTCGAGCGGCTGCTCGGGCTCGTGCACCTCGACCCCGCCCAAGCCGCGTCCTACCCGTCGCAGTTGTCCGGTGGTCAGCGCCAGCGGGTGGCGCTGGCGCGGGCCCTGGCCGGCCGGCCGCGGGTGGTGATCGCCGACGAGATCACCTCCGCCCTGGACGTCTCGATCCAGGGCGCCGTGCTCAACCTGGTGCGCGAGCTCCAGCGCGAGCTCGGTCTGTCCATCCTCTTCATCTCGCACAACCTCGCGGTTGTCCGCTACGTGTCGACGCGGCTCGCGGTGATGTACCGCGGCCGGATCGTCGAGCAGGGACCGACCGACCGCGTCCTGGCCGAGCCTCGCGACGACTACACCCGCGAGCTGCTCGCCGCCGTCCCCGGGCCCACGGCCCCGACCGACAGGAGTACCTCATGACCCGACGGATGCGTATCGACGACCTGACCGATCTCGTGGTCCCGTCCCAGCCGGCGCTGTCCCCGGACGGTACGCGGATCGCTTACGTAGTGAGGACTCTGGACGCCGACCTCGACCGCAACGTCGACCAGCTGTGGCTCGCGGCGACCGACGGCGGTCCAGCCCGGCGCCTGACCGCGGGCCCGAAGGACGTCGCACCCGCCTGGTCACCGGACGGCACGTGCGTCGCGTTCGTACGGGACGGACAGCTCGCCGTACTCACCGCCGACGGCGGCGAAGCGGAGACGCTGACCGATCTGTCCCTCGGCGCGGGTGTGCCGGTGTGGAGCCCGGATGGCCGGCGAGTGGCGTTCAGCGCGCCGGTCGACGACGGCACGAGCGGTCCGCTGGTCGCGGATCGCGTCGATTACCAGGCCGATGGCGCCGGCCGGTACGGAGCCGTGCGCAGCCAACTGCACGTTCTCGATGTCGCGACGCGCGACGTACGCCGGCTCACGGACGACTCGGAGAGCGCGGGACAACCCGTGTGGTCGCCCGACGGTACGACGCTCGCCTTCACCCGGCGCGTCGGCGACGACAGCGATCTGCGGTCCCGGACCGCCGTACACCTGCTCGCTGTCGACGACCCGAAGGCCGAGCCACGCGCAGTCGCGCTCACGGGCGGTCTCGCGGCGACCGTCGACTACACCGCGGACGGCAGCGCGTTGCTCGTCATCGGCTGGCCGGGAGAACCGAAGGGCCACCTGCGGTTGCTGCTCGTTCCGCTGGACGGCGGGGAGATTGTCGAGCTGTCCGGATCGCTTGATCGCAACGTGATGCCGGGTGCGACCGCGTACCCGGGCGGGCGGCCGCAGGAGCATGACGGCCGGATCTACTTCTGCGTCCGCGACCGCGGCTGCACGAGCTTGTGGTCCGTCGCCCTCGACGGTACCGGCGCACGTCCGGTCCTGGCCGGTGACGACCGTGTGGTCGGCGGCCTGTCCGTTGCCGCTGGCAACGCCGCGATCACGCTCGCCGGCAGCACGTCGTACGGCGAGATCGCGGTCGTCGACCTGTCCACCGGCGCCTCGACCGTGCTGACCGAGCACGGATCCGCCCTGAACGGCGTACAGCTGTTCCCCCGCGAGGAGCGGACCTTCACGATCTCGGACGGGACGCAGGTACAAGCCTGGCTGGTGCGTGATCCGGACCGCTCCGGTCCCACGCCGGTGCTGCTCGACATCCACGGTGGCCCGCACAACGCGTGGAACGGGGCCGCCGACGAGGTGCACCTGTACCACCAGGAGCTTGCGGCGCGCGGGTGGACCGTGCTGCTCGTCAACCCGCGCGGCAGCGACGGATACGGCGAGGCCTTCTTCGACGGAGCGGTGGGCGCCTGGGGTGTTGCCGACAGCAAGGACTTTCTCGAGCCGCTGGACCAGCTGGTCGCGGACGGGCTGGCGGACCCGGACCGGTTGGCTGTCGCGGGCTACAGCTACGGGGGTTTCATGACGTGCTGGCTGACCGCGCACGACGACCGGTTCGCCGCCGCGGTGGCCGGCGGGGTGGTCAGCGACCTGGTCAGCATGGCCGGGACCTCTGACGACGGGCACTTCCTCAGCGCCCACGAACTCGGCGGCCTGCCTTGGACGCAACCCGAGCGGTACGCCGCGATGTCGCCGATCGCGAGCGTGGCGGCCGTCCGCACCCCGACGCTGATCCTGCACGGCGCGGATGATCTCAGGTGCCCGGTCGGGCAGGCGCAGCAGTGGCACACCGCGCTGCGTGAGCTCGGCGTACCGACACGGTTGGTCCTGTACCCGGAGGCGTCACACGCGTTCATCCTGACCGGCCCGCCGTCGCAGCGGCTCGACTACAACCGCCGGATCGTCGAGTGGGTCGAGCAGCACGCCGTCCGCTCGGGCCGCCCGCGCATCGACGTTGCGCACTGGCAGAAGCGGCTGGCCCGGCTGGCGGAACGGCACCACGTGCCGGGCGCGCAGCTCGGCATCCTTCGCGCGGACGAGCAGGTCGAGGCGTCGTACGGCGTACTCAACCTGAACACGGGCACTCCGGTGACGGGCGAGTCGGTGTTCCAGATCGGTTCGATCACCAAGGTCTGGACCGCGACCGTCGCGATGCAGCTGGTCGACGAGGGACTGCTCGACCTCGACGCTCCGCTCGTGGAGGTGCTGCCGGAGCTGCGGCTGAAGGACCCGGACGTGACCAAGGCCGTCACGCTACGGCACCTGCTCACCCACACCAGCGGGATCGACGGCGACATCTTCACCGACACCGGCCGCGGTGACGACTGCCTGGAGAAGTACGTCGATCTGCTGGCCGACGCGGCGCAGAACCATCCGCTCGGCGCGACCTGGTCGTACTGCAACTCGGGCTACTCGCTGCTCGGCCGTGTGATCGAGAAGGTCACCGGCAAGACCTGGGACCAGGCGATGCGCGAGCGTCTGTTCACACCGCTCGGCCTGACTCACACGACGACGCTGCCGGAGGAAGCTCTGGTGTTCGCAGCGGCGGTCGGTCATGAGGAGCGGGACGGGAAGCAGCAGCCCGTCCGGGTCTGGGGACTGCCGCGGTCGGTCGGACCCGCGGGACTCGTCACGTCGACGGTGTCCGACGTCCTGGCATTCGCTCGCTTGCATCTGGCCGGCGGTACGACGCCCGACGGGCAGCGGCTGCTCGCCGAAGCCACTGCGACCGCGATGACCGAGCACCAGGCCGACCTGCCGGACAAGCACGTTCTCGGCGACTCGTGGGGACTGGGCTGGATCCGTTTCGGCTGGGACGGCCAGCGGTTGTACGGCCACGACGGCAACACGCTCGGCCAGGCCGCGTTCCTGCGGGTCCTGCCGTCGCAAGGACTTGCCGTCACGTTGCTGACGAACGGCGGCAACACCCGCGATCTGTATGAAGACCTGTACCGCGAGATCTTCGCCGAGCTGGCCGGTCTGGCGATGCCGGCGCCGGTGACTCCGCCCGCGGAGCCGGTCGAGGTGGACGTCACGCCGTACGTCGGAGCCTACGAGCGCGCGTCGGTCCGGATGGAGGTCGAGGCGACGGCCGACGGGCCGCTGCTGCGGACGATCCTGACCGGTCCGCTCGCCGAGCTCGTGCCCGACCCGGTGGAGGAATACCCGATGGTGGCGTTCGGGCCGAAGCAGTTCCTGGTCAAGCCGCCGGAGGCCGAGACCTGGGCGCCGGTGACCTTCTACGAGCTGCCGACCGGCGAACAGTACGTCCACTTCGGGGTGCGGGCGACGCCGCGGGTGAAGTGATGCCGACCGACCTCCTGGCGGACATCCAGGCCCTGGTTGAGTGCGAGTCGCCGTCGGCCGACCTGTCCGCGGTCGCCCGCTCCGCCGCGATGGTGGCGCGGATCGGTACGGCCCGGCTCGGGGCCGAGCCCGAGCGGATCGTGCTGGACGGCCGCACCCATCTGCGCTGGCGGCTCGGCGAGCGGCCGCGTGTCCTCCTGCTCGGCCATCACGACACGGTGTGGCCGCTGGGGTCACTGGCGACTCGCCCGTACTCGGTCGAGGGCGGCGTCCTGCGCGGGCCGGGCTGCTTCGACATGAAGGCCGGACTCGCGATGGCCTTCCACGCCGCCGCCGGACAGGACGGCGTCACGCTGCTCGTCACCGGCGACGAGGAGCTCGGCTCGCCGTCGTCGCGATCGCTGATCGAGGACGAGGCCCGGGTCGCGGAGGCCGCCTTGGTGCTCGAGGCCTCCGCTGACGGCGGCGCGCTCAAGACCGAGCGCAAGGGCGTGTCGCTGTACGACGTACGCATCACCGGCCGCGCTGCCCACGCGGGACTCGAACCGGAGCGCGGGATCAACGCGACCCTGGAGCTCGCGCACCAGGCACTCGCCGTGCACGCACTCGGCGCACCGGAACTCGGCACGTCGGTCACGCCGACAAGCTCCCGCGCCGGTACGACGACCAACACGGTCCCGGCCGGCGGATCGTTCGCGGTGGACGTACGAGCCCGGACGACCGCCGAGCAGGATCGCGTCGACGCAGCGATGCGTGCGCTACGACCGATGCTCCCGGGCGCCGCCATCGAGATCGGTGGCGGGCCGAACAGGCCGCCGCTGGAGTCGTCCGCCGTACTTCTCGAACGGATCCGCGCCGTCGCGGCCCGGCTCGGGATGCCGGCACCGGCAACGGCCGCGGTCGGCGGCGCGTCGGACGGCAACTTCACGGCCGGCGCCGGGACACCGACGCTCGACGGACTCGGCGCGGTCGGCGGCGGTGCACACGCCGACGACGAGCACGTCCTGATCGAACCGCTCGCGGCACGGACCGAGCTCCTGCGCGCGCTCGTCGCGGACCTGCTGACCGATCCGATCCGGCACCTGACGACTACTGGCACGGGGCGACGATGACAAGAGCTGAAGACCAGGGCGGGCTGCGGGTCCTGGCCGACCCGGTCCAGGACCGCGCGACGGCCGCCGCGGAGGCGGCGGCGCTGAGCGCGGGAGTGGTGGTCCGCGAGATCTGGGACCTGACCGAGCTGGAGGGCGTCGTGCGGCTGTACGGCGCGATCTGGGGCAACGGCACCAACCCCCAGGTCACCGTCGAGCTGTTGCGCGCGTTGACCAAGGCCGGGAATTACGTCGGCGGCGCGTTCGCCGGCGGCCGGCTGGTCGGCGCCTGCGTCGGCTTCTTCCACGCCCCCGCCGAGGACGCCCTGCACAGTCACATCGCCGGGGTGTCCCGGGACGGCATCGGGCGTGGTGTGGGCTTCGCGCTCAAGCTGCACCAGCGGGCCTGGGCGCTGCGGCGCGGCGTCTCGGAGGTGGCCTGGACGTTCGACCCGCTGATCAGGCGCAACGCCTACTTCAACCTGGTGAAGCTCGGCGCCCAGGCCGACGAGTACCTGCCGAACTTCTACGGCGCGATGACCGACGCGATCAACGGCGGCGACGACTCCGACCGGCTGCTGGTCCGTTGGCGTCTGGCCGATCCGGCGGTCATGGCAGCCTGCGACGGCACACCTGTCGCCGTCGGCACCAGCGCGGCGGTCGTTGCCCTCGGCATCTCTGCGGCCGGCGCGCCGGTCGTGGGTCCGGCGGGTGAGGCCACGTGCCTGGTCGCGGTGCCGTCCGACGTCGAGGCCCTGCGGGTGCGCGAGCCGGCGCTCGCCCGGCAGTGGCGGACCGCGGTGCGCGACACGCTCGGCGTACTGCTGGCGGACGGCGGGCGGATCACCGGCTTCGACCGAGCAGGTTGGTACGTGGTGAGGAGAGAACAGTGAAGCTGACCGGTGTTGAACTGCGGCACGTCTCGATGCCGCTCGTCGCTCCGTTCCGTACGTCGTTCGGCACCCAGACCACCCGTGACGTCCTGCTGCTGCGGGTCGTCACCGACGAGTCCGAGGGCTGGGGCGAGTGCGCGGCGATGAGCGATCCGCTGTACTCGTCGGAGTACGTCGACGGCGCTGCCGACGTACTGCGGCGGTTCCTGGTGCCCGCGCTGGCGGCGGCCGGCCCGATCGATGCGCACGCGGTCGCCACGGTGCTGACGCCGTACCGCGGGCACCGGATGGCGAAGGCCGCGCTCGAGACCGCCGTGCTCGATGCCGAACTGCGGGCCGAAGGGCGCTCGTTCGCGCGCGAGCTCGGCGCGGTGCACGACCGGGTGCCGTGCGGGGTATCGGTCGGGATCATGGACAGCCTCCCGGCCCTGCTCGATGCGGTCGGCAACTACCTGGACGAGGGCTACCTGCGGATCAAGCTCAAGATCGAACCGGGGTGGGACGTCGAGCCGGTCCGGGCGGTGCGCGAGCGGTACGGCGACGACGTCCTGCTGCAGGTCGACGCGAACACGGCGTACACGCTGGCCGATGCGCGGCACCTGGCCCGGCTGGACCCGTTCGGGCTCCTGCTGATCGAGCAGCCGCTGGACGAGGAGGACGTGCTGGGCCACGCCGAACTGGCGCGGCTGATCGAGACGCCGGTCTGTCTGGACGAATCGATCACGTCCGCGCGATCGGCCGCCGCGGCGATCCGGCTGGGTGCCTGCCAGGTGGTGAACATCAAGCCCGGCCGCGTCGGCGGCTACCTGGAGGCCCGCCGGATCCACGACGTGTGCGTCGCGCACGGCGTGCCGGTGTGGTGCGGCGGGATGCTGGAGACCGGCATCGGCCGGGCCGCGAACGTCGCGCTGGCCGCGCTGCCCGGGTTCGTCCTGCCGGGCGACACGTCGGCGTCCGATCGCTACTACCGCACGGACATCACCGAGCCGTTCGTGCTGGCGGACGGACAGCTCGCCGTACCGACGGGGCCGGGATCGGGGGTGTCGCCCGTGCCCGAGTTGCTGGACGAGGTCACCACCGGCGTCGAGTGGCTGACGGTGTAGTTGTCCGGGCGGACAGGTTTCGTGCTGGATCTTGTCCGCCCGGACGAAGTACTCTGAGTGTGTCCGCGCCTACCTTCGGGAGGTGCTCTCCGCGATGAGCTCGAGCCGCCCACGGGCCAGTCTGTCCCGGATCGTCGACGATCTCGGGGCGACCCTGCTCGACCTGGTGCACGGCGACACCGAGCCCGCCGCCGGCATCGGCGGCGTGGTCATCCATGACCCGGTCGACGCTCCGCCGCTGCCGCCGTACGCACTGATCCTCGGCGTCGGCCTGGACGATCCGGAGCGGATCGCCGAGCTGCTGGGGAGTCTTCGGCGTGGTGCGGCCGCGGCACTCGTCCTGCGGGCGCCGGTGCCGTTGACGCCTGCGGTCAGGGCGGCCGCGGACGCGGCGAACGTCGCGCTGCTGGGCCTCAGCCGCGGTGTCCCGTGGGCGCACCTCGCCGCGATGCTCCGCTCGTTGCTGGCCGAGGGCGATGTCGGCGTCGCGGAGCCCGAGTCGCTCGGCGGGCTCCCGTCCGGCGACCTGTTCGCGGTCGCCAACGCCGTCGCCGCGCTGCTCGACGCACCGATCACGATCGAGGACCGTAACTCCCGCGTGCTGGCCTTCTCCGGCCGCCAGGACGAGGCCGACGCGTCCCGCGTCGAGACCATCCTCGGCCGGCAGGTTCCGGAACGGTTCTCCCGGATGCTGTCCGAGCGGGGTGTGTTCCGCGAGCTGCACCGCAGCGACGGGCCGGTGTACATCGAGCCGCTGCCGGACCGCCGCTCCGGGCTGACGATGCTCCGGGTGGCGATCGCGGTCCGCGCCGGTGACCAGTTCCTCGGCTCGATCTGGGCGGCGGTGCCCGAGCCGCTCAGCGAGGAGCGGACCGAGGCCCTGACGGAGGCCGTGAAGCTCGTTGCCCTGCACCTGTTGCGGGTGCGTGCGGGGGCCGACGTACAGCGGCGTCTCCGGGCGGATCTGCTCAGCTCGGCCCTCGAAGGCGGTGCGGGTGCGCGCGACGCTCTCGAACGGCTGGGGCTGGCCGGCCGGTCGCTGGTCGTCCTCGCGGTAGCGCTCCGCGAGTCCGCCGCCGACGGCGCGATCGTCGCGCAGGAACTCGAACGGGTCGGCGACGCGCTCGCCGTCCATCTGGGCGCGGTGCAGCCGCGGTCCGCGGCTGCGCTCGTCGGTGGCGTGATCTACGGCCTGGTCCCGGCGACCGAGGACAGCGTCGTCCGCATCGCGACCGACTTCCTGCACCGGGTCGGCGACCGGATGTGCCCGATCGTCGGGCTCGGGCCCGCCGGCCGCGACCTGGCCGGCATCGTTCAGGCGCGCGCGGGTGCGGACCGCGCCCTGCGGGTGCTCCGGGAGCGGCGCGGCGCGCCGCGGATCGCCCGGCTGGCCGACGTACAAGTCGAATCGCTCGTGCTCGAGCTGCGCGATCTGGCCGCGGCCCGCGGTGACCGTCCGGGCGAGGCGCTGGAACGACTGATCCGCTACGACGAGCGGCACCGGAGCAACCTCGTCGAGACCCTGCAGGCCTGGCTGGACGCGTTCGGAGACGTCGCGATCGCCTCCGACGCGTTGCACGTGCCCGCGAACACCTTCCGCTACCGCCTACGCCGAGCCGTCGAGGTCGGCGACCTCGACCTGGACGACCCCAACACCCGCTTCGGCCTCCAACTCCAGCTCCGCGTCCTTGTCCCGCACCGCCCGCGCCCGGAATAACTCGCCCCCGGCGATCATCGGGTTCTGCACGCTGTAGACGCCGTGCGCTCCGGCGAACACGCGGTGTAGTGATTCCGCGTCGTCCATTTCGCATCGGGCGACGCTCGCGCCCGCGGATCGCAACGCTCTGGTCGCGAGCGACTCCGGGTCGCGGGTGAGCGCGAGCACCGGCCGGCCCGCGGCCGGCAGATGCCGCGCGACCGCGCCTCCCTGACGTCCGGTCGCCCCCAGTGCCGCGCTGTCCCCGTCCACGCCGCGCGCCCCCACTCCAGCCAGGCTAAGTCGTAGCGGCGGTTCCGCGATGGGGGTACGCCGGGGCGGGTGTCCGGGCGGGGTGGATGTGCACTCTGGACAGGACCTGCCGGACCTTACCCAGTGCACCTCAGCGCTAGGCGTACGCCGTCCCGCGGTGCACTACCTGTCGAGCTTGCACGCAGGGACGCCGACACGCCGCAGACACACCGGGTCGTCCGCGCGGCCTGGCCCTGACGAACTTTCGGAGCCGACCCGGGTGCGCGGCCACCGCGGGACCGGAATGCCCAACACCCCCGATCGCCCGGCTCGCGTTGTGGGAGGTTCACCTGCCAACTCGCCCCTTCGCCCACGGTGTGCAGGAGGTGAACCGACACCTTCAGAGGTGAACCCCCTGAAAAGATCTCCGGCGGGGGAGGCGTGTCCGCCGCCTGTATTGCCGACTCGTCCACCGATTCAGGCTGAGTGCGCGTTGGAGCGGGGGATACTCTGGAGGTTTGGTGGTTCGGGCGGTTGTGGGCGGTTGCTGGTGGAGTGGCATGGGTACGGGAGTCGGATGCTGATCGCGGAGCGGTACCGGTTGGGCGCGTCCTTGGGGCGGGGCGGTATGGGGGAGGTCTACCGGGCGACGGACGAGACGCTGGGGCGTGCGGTCGCGGTCAAGCTGATGCTCCGGTCGGTCGAGAACACCTCGGCGGTGGAGCGGTTCCAGCGGGAGGCGCGGGCCGCCGCGCGGCTGACCGATCCGCACATCGTGGCCGTCTACGACTTCGGGCAGCACGACGACACCTTCTACCTGGTGATGGAGCTCGTCGAGGGCCGGTCGGTCGCGGCCGAGCTGGCCGAGAGTGGTTCGCTGTCCTGGGAGCGCGCGATCACGATCGTCGAGCAGGCCGCCGTGGGCCTCGCGGCGGCGCACGCGCAGAACGTCGTCCACCGCGACATCAAGCCGAGCAACCTGCTGGTCGCGGCCGACGGCACCGTGAAGGTCGCGGACTTCGGGATCGCCCACCTGCCGGGAGCCGAGACCCAGGAACTGACGGTCACCGGCGAGATCCTCGGCAGCCCGCACTACCTCGCCCCCGAGCGCGCCAGGGGACTGCAGGGCGGACCGGAGTCGGACGTGTACGCGCTGGGCTGCGTGCTGTACCAGCTGGTCACCGGTCGCCCGCCGTTCGTCGGCGACCACCCGACCGCGGTGCTCTACCAGCACGTCGACACGCCGCCGGTCCCGCCGGCTCAGCTGCGCCCGGAGCTCGCCGGCCCGTACGACGGCGTACTGCTGCGGATGCTGGCCAAGGCGCCCGAGGACCGTCCGACGGCCGAACAGCTCACCGTCATGTCACTCGCGGCCGAGTCGTTCCCCACCGTCCCGCTCGTCGCCGAGCCGCCCGTGGGACCACCTCCCGAATCTGTCGCCCCGCCGGTGGCCGAGCCGTTTGTCGAGCCTTCCGGCCGCCGGAAGCCCCTGCTCATCGCGGCCGCTGCCGTGCTGGTCCTCGCCGGCGCGATCGCGGCGGGCGTCGTCCTGCGCAACACCGGGAACGACCTGCCACCGACCGTTGACGTCGGGCCGCGGCCGAGCACGCCGGCTGCCACCCCGACGGCCTCGGCGACGACCAGCGACCCGACGACGGCAAGTACCCGGGCTTCCGAGGCCGGAAGGACGACGCGGACCACTCCAACCGCTACGCCGTCGGACACCCCGAGTCCCACCCCGACTCCCACTGCCTCGAGCCCGACACCGTCCTCCTCGCCGAGCCCGACCCCCTCGGCGTCGCCGACCCCGACGAAGTCGTCTTCGTCGCCCACGCCGTCGTCGACTCCCACCTCGACCCCGCCGAGCCCCTCGCCGACTCCGAAGGCGACGAGCACGCCGCCCCCGTCGGCCACCCCTACGCCGTAGCGCTCACGAGACCCTGGTCGCCGACGCGGGCTGGTCCACCAGCAGGGACCGATGCTTGGCGGCGTGGTTCGCGAGGACTGCGGTCGCTGTGCCGGTGAGGGCGAAGATCGCGCCGAGGACCAGCCAGCCCGGTGTGCCATGGTCGACGCCGGTCGTGGTGACGACCGCCGGGCCGAGCATCAGCGCGAGTGCGAGTCCGGTCTGGCTGAGGCCCTGATAGGCGCCGGCGCGGGCCGGATCGGCGAGTTCGAACGCCATGCCCCAACTGCCGGCTTCGCCGCGGGTCTCGGCTGCCGAGGAGGCGAGGGCGGCCAGCAGTAGCACCGCGGTCGCGGCGGCGGCACCGAGATGACCCGCGACGGCGAACAACACGCAGGCGACGAGCAGCAGCAACCCGGCCCGGCGGACCGATCGCCCCGCCGTGCGCAGGTCCTGGGTGCCCCGCGACGCGCGCACCTGGAACAGTGCGACGTAGGCGGTGTTGACCACCAGCAGCGCCGAGACGACGACGGTCGGGGCTTCGGTATGGTCCGCCACCCACAGCGGTATGCCGATGCTCGTCAGCCCGAAGTGCATGGCGAGTACGGCGTTGAGCACCGTCGACGTCACGTACGTCCGATCGCGCAGCGGCGAAGGACCCCGCGGCGCTTCCGGGCCGGCCGCGGAATCCATCCGCTCGGCCAGCCCGGAAACCCTGCGGCGCAAGCCGATCAGCGGAAGCGTGCCGAGCATCGTGAGCGCGCCGACGAGCATCACCGTGAGGCGATAGGCCGTGGCCGTGTCGACCACCAGCGCCAGGCCCGCGAGCAGCGTCCCGATGCCGATACCGACATTCATCACAACGCGCAGCCGGGCGCGGACAGCAACCCGCTCCGGGCCGACGTACCACCGGGCGAGCAACGTCATCTGCGCGGTGCTCTGCAGACCGCGGGACGCGGAGACGCAGGCCGCCACCAAGACGAAGCTGACGACGTCGCTGGCCAAGGCGTAACCCAGCAGGGCGGCGCCGTTCGCGGCGAGAGCCCACTGCTGCAGCCGATCGGCGCCGATCCGGTCGCTCAGCCGGCCACCGGCGTACGACGCCAGGACGCCGACTCCGCCGGCGACGGTGAGCCCGATGCCGACCGTGGCCGGGGAGAGTCCGACACCACGGGTGAAGTAGAGGGCGCTGACGGCGAAGAACATGCCGCGGGACAGCGAGAGGGCGGCGACGGCGCAGGCGAGGGCCCGTTCGACGGGATCGCGGAGGAGCTCAGGCACCCGTCAGTTGTCGCATCCGCCGCGTCGGGGACGCCACCGATGTAGCGTAGTGCTTCATGATCGAGTACGAGCTCGTCGGCAACGATCTCGGTGAGGTGCGCTTCGCGATCTCGCCGCTGAACGAGCTGGTGCTGTCGCTGCGAACCCTGCGTGACCCGGGCCGGTTCCCGTTGCAGCTGCCCTGGCTGCGGACCACCGAGCCGGCGCGGGCCGCGCTGCGGCTGGACCTGCTGCGCGCGCTGACGAACGACGCGCTGTGGACGCCGGACTTCCTCACACCGCGGCCGTACACCCCGCTGGGCAGGATCGAGGACGAGTTCGCCGCCCTCGCCGGCACGCCCGGCGCCGTCGTCCGCACAGACCTGGCGGAGATCCATCCGGCAGGGCTGCCGCCCGTGCTGCGAGGCCGGCCGGACCGCGTTCTCGCCCGGGTGCTGTCGGCGCTGCGGGAGTACTGGGCGGCCTGCTTCGAGCCGTACTGGCAACGGATGCGGACCGTGCTGGAGGCCGACGTCGTGTACCGCGGGCGAGTGACGGCGCAGTCCGGCCTCGCGGCGATGTTCGCCGACATCGACCCGCACGTCCGTCTCGAGGAGAGCGTGGTGACCGTGCGGCTGCGCAGCGACCTGTCGTACCGCTGTTCGACCGCGGGGCGTGGGCTCACGCTCGTCCCCTCGCTGTTCAGCAGGCGGGCGTCGGTGCCGATCTCCGCCGACGAGCCGCCGCACATCATGTACCCGGCGCGGGGTCTCGGCACCCTGTGGCAGACCGAGACGACCACGCCGCCGAACGCCCTGGTCGGCCTGATCGGCCGGGTCCGCGCGCGGCTGATGAGCCTGCTCGAGACGCCGACCTCGTCGACCGAGCTCGCCGTACGGCTGGGCGTGACGCCGACTGCGGTCAACCAGCACCTGCGGGCGCTGCGCGCGGCCGGTCTGCTGCTGTCCGCCCGCCACGGCCGCTCGGTGCTGTACCGGCGCTCGGACCTCGGCGACCGCCTTGTCCGCGGCGCCGGACCGCAAGGTGCCGTAAACTCGTCTAGTCCAATATTGACAACCGTGGCGCCGCGCCCGTAGACACGAGCCGTGCCGATCACCGACCGGGCCGTCCTGGAGTGTTTCTACGGTCCTCTGTGGAGTCCTGCCGACCGCGCCGAGGTCGTCCGCCGCGCACACCGGCACGGCGCCACGGCCTATGTCTACGGCCCGTCCGCCGACGAACGCACGGGGCCGGACTGGCGGCAGCCGTACGGTGCGGACGGCAACCACCTGGACGAACTGGTTGCCCTGACCAACGACCTCGGGATGACGGCCACCTGGCGGGTCTCGCCGGGCGCGCCGCTGCGCCGCGAACGCGCCATGCAGCTCTCCGACGCGGACGAGCTCGCCGTACTGATCGACCGGTTGACCGAGATGGTGCGGAGGGGGTTCGGCCGGATCATCATCGCCTTCGACGACCTCGACGCGGAGCTGGATCCGGCCACCCGGTCGGCGTACGCCGATGATCCGCATCCGATGGCGGCTGCCCAGGCCGGCGTGGTCAATGCCGTGCACGATCGGCTCGCCGGCCTGGGGGCCGAGCTGTTGGTGTGCCCGACGCACTACTGGGGCGTCGAGTCGTCGCGCTACCGGCAGCGGCTCGGGGAGTTGCTGCACAGTGATCTGGTCGCGTGCTGGACCGGTTCCGCGGTGATCTCACCGACGATCACGGCCGCGCAGGTTCGCGCGGTGGCGGAGCAACTCCAGCGCCCGATCTGGCTGTGGGACAACTACCCGGTCAACGACTGGGACTCTGTCGACGGCGTGTTCGCGAACACCATGACGCCCCGACGTCTCCCGCTGGCCCCATTGCAGGGCCGGGATCCCGGGCTGGCCGACGTCCTCGCCGGGTACGGCGCGAACGCTGCGCTGCAACCGCTCGCCGGACTGCCTGCACTGTGTACGGCGCTGGACTGGGCGCGCGATCCGCACGGGTACGACGCGGACGCATCGTTCGCGCGGGCGCTGGACGAGACTGGTCAGGGCAAGTCCCTGAGGGTGCTGGCCGAGCTCGCCGGACCGAGCATCCTGGCCGAACGGCCCGGCCGGGTGGCCGACGGGTGCCGCCGTGTGCTGGCGGGTCCGGACCCGGCGGCCTTGTCGGCGCTCGACGAGACGATTGCCCAGGCAGCGATCGCGGCTGCGGCACTCGACGGCCCGATCGCCGCCGAGCTCCGGCCGTGGCTCGACGCGCTGCGCACGGTGCTGCCGATCTCGGCCGCCGCCGTCCGCGCGATCGCCGCGGCCCGCGCCGGTGAACCGGTGCAGAACGAGGACATCGCCGCACTGCGCGCCGGCCTCCGGGACTGGCCCCGGATGTCCATCGCCGCCGGAGCGCCGTACGCGCTCGCCGACCACGCCCTCGCTCTGGCCGGCGGCGGCACACCGACCTTTTGATCGGCACGACCGCTTCTTGACGCCCTGAGCCGACTGGGCCGGAAGGACCTACGGGCAGAGCCATGGTGCCCTGGCGGGCCGGCTTCGCCGGAGGAATCGTCGGGGCATGGCTACGGTCAGCGTCGGACGGGTGAAGGTGTCGGGAGAGACTGTCTTGCTGGTGCTGGTCACCGCGCTGCTGGCTGCCGGTGGAGCCGCGCGGTTCGGCGGACCGGTCCGCGCCGACAGCTTGTGGGCCGCCGCGGATCTGGTGGCGTTGATACCCGCGGCCGTGTGGGTCATCGCGGACCTGCGGGCCGGCCGGTACGGCGCGGATCTGCTGGCGCTGCTCGCACTGGGCGGCACGCTCGCGGTCGGGGAGTTTCTCGCGGGCGCGATCATCGCGGCGATGGTCGCGACCGGACGTGTGCTGGAGAACGCCGCGCAGCGCCGGGCCGGTCGTGATCTGTCCGCGTTGCTGCAACGGGCTCCGAGCCAGGCACACGTACGACAAGGCAACGACGTCGTCACGGTCGTGATCGGCCAGGTGCGGCAGGGGGACCAGGTCGTGGTGCTGCCCGGCGAGGTGGTGCCGGTCGACGGCGCGTTGCTCGGGGACGGGACGTTCGACGAGTCGGCGCTGACCGGCGAAGCCGTTCCGGTGAGCCGGCCGGCGTCGGACCGGGTGCGCAGCGGGGTGGTCAACGCCGGCGCCGTGGTCGAGCTCCGGGCGACGGCCAGTGCGGCGGACAGTACGTATGCCGGCGTGGTCGAACTCGCCCAGGAGGCCGCGGCGAGCAGCGCGCCGGTCGCGCGGCTGGCCGACCGGATCGCCGTCTTCTTCCTGCCGGCCGCGTTGCTGATCGCGGCGCTCGCGTGGACGATCAGCGGCGACCCCGGACGGGCCGTCGCCGTACTCGTCACCGCCACTCCGTGCCCGCTGCTGCTCGCGGTGCCGATCGCCGTCACCGGTGGGATGTCTCGTGCCTCCAGGGCAGGCGTCGTGGTCAAGGGTGGTGCGGCGCTCGAACTGCTCGGCCGGGTGAGCACGCTCGTCATGGACAAGACCGGTACGGTGACCGCCGGCCGCCCCGAGGTCGTCGACGTGGTCTGGGCGCCCGGGGCGACCCGCGCAGAGGCATTGGCGTCCGCGGCCGGTATCGAGCAGTACTCACCGCACGTGCTCGCCGGTGCGGTACTGCGGGCCGCCGAGCGCGCCGGTGTGACACCACTGCGCGCCGAATCGGTGACCGAGGAGCCCGGGCGTGGCGCTGCCGGAGTCATCGACGGCCAGGTGGTCCAGGTGGGGAAGCTGCCTCCCGGACTCGTGATGCCGAGTTGGGCCCGTGGGGCCGCCCGGCGCGGCCGGCTCGACCTGGCGAGCGTCATCTGGGTCTGCCGGGGCGCCGAGCCGCTCGCGGCGATCTTCGTCCGCGATCGGATCCGGACCGACGCCGCCCGCACCATGCGCCGGCTGCGTGCAGCGGGAATCCAGCGCGTCATGCTGCTCACCGGTGATCATGTCGACAACGCCGTCGAGGTCGCCGGCATGCTGGGCGTCGACGAGGTTCACGCCGACGCGACCCCGGCCGGCAAGATCGAGCAGGTACGGGCGACCCGGGCCCACGGAATCACCGCGATGGTCGGTGACGGCATCAACGACGCGCCGGCCCTCGCCGCTGCCGACGTCGGCATCGCCCTCGGCTCCCGAGGCTCCACCGCCGCGGCGCAGGCCGCCGACGCGGTCATCCTCGACGACCGCATCGACCGGCTCGCCGACGCCGTCGAGGTCGCACGCCGTACCCGGCGACTCGCCGTGCAGAGCGCCGCGGCCGGGACCGTGCTCTCCCTGCTCGCGATGCTCGCCGCGGCCGGTGGCCGGCTCGGACCTGTGGCGGGCGCGGTCGTCCAGGAGGGGATCGATCTGGTCGTCATCCTGAACGCGCTGCGGGCGCTGGGCGGCCGGACACGGAAACCTCACACCGAGGCCGACGCGTTGCTGCACCGCTTCGCCAAGGAGCACGAGGATCTGATCCAGGTTCGCGCCGCGGTCAGAGAAGCAGCCGACGCCGTCGCGGGTGGCACCGGTCCACGCACCGACGCGATCGTCGCCCGAACCTACGCACTCCTCGTCGAACGGCTGCTGCCCCACGAGTACGCCGAGGAACACACCCTCTACCCGGCGCTGGCCGAGGTCCTGGGCAGCCCGGAAGGTACCTTCACGATGAGCCGCGAGCACGCGGAGATCGAACGACTGGTTCGTCGCATCGGTCGTCATCTCGACGAGTCGCGCAGGATCCAACCGGACCAGCTCGACGACCTCCGCGCCACTCTCTACGGACTCGACGCGGTCCTCACGCTGCACTTCGCGCAGGAGGAAGAGGCCTACTTCACCCTCGACACCACCAGCACATCCGGCGACGCCAGTCACCCGTGACCCGCCGCGGCCCGGCCGGCGACGGCAAGGTGGGGCCTGTGGCGGTGCGGCCAGCGGACGAACGACTCCGCCTGCAGGGTGGCCGACGCGATCCGGGGGAGGTCGCGGGTGCGTGGGTAGCAGACGAAGCGCGGGTTCCAGGCCGGCCGGTACTTGGCGTTGGCCCGGTACAGCGACTCGATCTGCCAGAACCGGCTCAGCCCGAGCAGGACGCGATACCGAACCCGTGACGCGAGACCTGCTCCGGTCAGGCCGCCGCGCTCGAACACCTCGCGGAAGACCGCGAAGTTGAGGGAGATCCGCGTGACCCCCAGCTCCGGACCGGCTCGGACGAGTTCGTTGACCATGAACTCGATCACCCCGTTGCCGGCGTTCGGCGAGCGGACCATCAGATCGAGCGAGAGCCCGTCGTCGTTCCAGGGCACCAGACTCAGGATCGCGACGAGCTCCGCACCGGCGTCGCGGCAACTGACCACCACCGCGTCGCTGTCCCGGGGATCCCCGAACCGCCCGAGCGCCATCGAGAACCCGCGCTCCGCCTGGCCCGCACGCCAGCCGGCCACCTGCCGGGACAGCTCGTCGAGCTCCTTGCCGTCGATCTGGCGCAACCGGCGGATCTGTGCCACGTGCCCCCGTCGTTCGGCCCGCCGTACTGCCTGCCGGACGGACCGCATCGGCCGGGATGCCAGGCTGAAGGTCGCCGTGTCGAGGACTGCCTCGTCGCCGAGCTGGACCGCCGCCAGCCCATGATCGCCGTAGCTCGACACACCGCTCTCGCTGGCCCCGACGACTCCTGGTGTCCAGGCATAACGGCGAGCTTCGGTCAGCCAGGCGTCGATCGCTTCGGACCATCCTCCCCGGTCGCCGATCGGATCGCCGCCGGCCAGCGAGACGCCCGCGACGACGCGGTACGCCACCGCCGCCCGTCCGGAAGGCGAGAAGATGAGGGACTTGTCGTCGCGCAGCGCGAAGTAGCTCAGGGAGTCGTTACGGCTTCCGGCCAGCAAGGACCGCAGGTGCTCGGCCTCGGCGTCGATCTGATGCCGAGGCGCGCGAGCGGTTCGCAGCGCCACGAGCACTGTCGTCAGTGCTACGACGACCCCCAGCAGGAGCAGGGTGGTCTCGAGTCGCTGACGAGCTTGCGCCGATTCGAACTGTGCCGGTCCGCTGACACCGACGAAACCGAGCCAGACCTCGCTCAGGAGCTTCCGCATCGGGAGACGCTGCGTCAGAGCGTCCGGGTCGGCCAGGAGTGCGGCGGCGCCCACGAGCGTCGCCAGCAGGAGCGACGCCAGGAAGGTGAGCGCGACGGTACGCCGGCTGCCCGGGTCCGGACGACCAGTGAACGCCGAGCGGGTGATCACCAGCAGCACGATGACCACCACGGCCGCAATCGACTCCCCGATCGATCGGGCCAGTCCGTTGAGGACCAGCAGGCCGGTCGTCGCCGCCAATGCCCCCACCCAGGCACGCCGCTTACGCCGCGCGAGACCTCGCGACAACAGAACCAGGACCACCCCGAGCGGCACGGCCGCGCCCGCCGCCTGTGGTACCAGGACCGGCAGTACGTCGGTCAACGCCTCCAACCGTGGCCGCAACGGCGGGCTGATGGCGTCGAGCACGCTCACGACACCGAGCAGGCCCACCAGGACGGCGATCCACGGCGCCCACCGTGCCTGGTCACGCGGTGTGTCCGCGGTCCGTCGGTCTCGCCGCCTGTGCATGTCAGTCGGTTCACGCCGGGGCGGGCGTGATGCGGAAGACGGGATAGTCCGCGGCGATGCGCTCGAATTCGGCGAGCGGAGCGGTGCGGTCCACCGGCAGGTGCGCCCTCGCGCCGGGGGCCAGCTCCAGGTACTTCTGCAGGATCGCTGCCCGGGCGGACGGTGCCACCTCCACGAGCCGTACGGCCTCGCGGTGACCGGAGCGAAGGACGGCCCGGCCGTCGGCGGCGCGGACGTTCCGCACCCAGTTGGTGTGCTCGCCCAGCATCGAGACCAGGTACCGCTGACCGTCGTACGGCGTGAGCACCAGCGGGAACGAGATCGCCTTGCCCGTACGCCGCCCGACCACCTCCAGCGTGACCGCCTGCCTGGGCGCGGCGATCCTGTACGCGTACTGGACCGCCCCGATCCGGTTCAGCACCCGCGCGAGCCGGTTCGGACGGCCGCCCCGGTACATCCACCGGTCGAGCCGGTGCAGCATCCCCGCGGATGTGGTGTCAGCCTGCTTCATGAGTCCTCCGCCGCTGTGCGTACTTCGATCGTGTGCCGGGCGGTGCGCCGGACGAACGGGCGAAGGTCCTGAGCGGTGTCGGCAGACGGCCCGGACCTGGCCGGGGGAGACGCCGGTGCATGGCAGGATGCGGCGTATGGCGACGTTCAGGCATCCGCTTCGGGTCACGGAGGCGGCGCGCGATCAGCCGGTCACCACGTTGGAGTTGTTCTTCGACCTGGTGTTCGTGTTCGCGCTGACGCAGATCACGGCGCTGATGGCGCACGACTTGACGTGGCACGGCGTCGTCCGCGGACTGCTGCTCGTCGGGCTGCTCTGGTGGAGCTGGATCGGGTACGCCTGGCTGTGCAACATCGTGAAGGCGGACGTCGGAGCGTTCCGCGGTGTCCTGTTGCTCGCGATGGCGGCGATGTTCGTCATCGCGCTGGCGATCCCGGAGGCGTTCCACGACCTGCCCGGCGGGCTGCCCGGACCGGTGGTCATCGCCTGGGCGTACTTCGCCTTCCGGGCGCTGCACCTGGTGCTGTTCTGGATGATTGCCGACGGGGATCGCGCCCTGCGCCGTACGCTGGCGCGGTTCACGCCGTCGATGCTCGGCGGCACCGCGCTGCTGCTGGTCGCGTCGCAGTTCCACGGCTGGACCCAGACCGCGCTCTGGGCGGGCGCGCTCGCGGTCGACTATGGCGGGACGTACCTGATCGACGCGCGCGGCTGGCGGTTCAGGTCCGCCTCGCACTTCGCCGAGCGGCACGGACTGATCGTGATCATCGCGCTCGGCGAGTCGATCGTGGCGATCGGGGTCGGCGTCACCGATCTGCCGATCTCCTGGCCGGTCCTGATCGCGTCGCTGCTCGGCCTGGGGGTCTCGGCCGCGCTGTGGTGGATCTACTTCGACGCGACCGTGCACTACGGCGAGCACGCGCTGGCGGCGGAGCCCGAGGAGACCCGGTCGGTGATGGCCCGCGACGCCTACACCTTCTGGCATTTCCCGATGGTGACCGGCATCGTGCTGCTCGCGCTCGGCCTGAAGAAGGTCCTGGAGTACGTCGCCGACGCCGAGCACCACGACCTGTCTGACCCCTTGAAGGGCCCCGGTCTGTACGCGCTCTACTTCGGCGTCGTGATCTACCTGCTCGGTCACGTCGGCTTCAAGTGGCGCACGGTGCACGTCGTCGGCACGACCCGGCTGGCCGCGGCGGTGACGCTGATCGTCGCGGCGCTGCTCGTCGGCAAGGTGCCCGCCCTGGGGCAACTCGGTGTCGTGGCCGCGGTGCTGGCCGCCCTGGTCGTCGTCGAGTCCGTCTACTACGCCCGGGACCGCGCCCAGCTGCACCACACCGGCGACCAGGCGTCATAGCGGAGAAAGTGCCCGAGTCCGGGACCAAGGGCCCTGACAGATGTGCGGTGCAGGGGCCATGGTGGAGGGGACGAACAAACCTGGGGAGGGACCATGCAGGCCGAGTTCCGGACAGTTCGTGAGCAGCCGACCGCCGTACTGCGGGCGACTCTGGGGCGCCGTGATGTTGTCGACTGGTTCGACGCCGCCTTCGCCACGGTCGCCGACTACCTGTACCGGCACGGCGTCGCGGCGTGCGGGTTCCCGTTCTCCCGCGACCACCTCCTCCCCGACGGCAGCTACCTGCTCGAGGCGGGGTTCCCGGTCGGTACGAGGATCAAGGGCGACGGGGAGGTCCGGCCGTCCAGCCTGCCCGGTGGGAAGGTCGTGGTGGCCCGGCACATCGGGTCGTACGCGGACGTGGCGGACGCCTATCAGGCGATCGACGAGTGGCTGAAGGCAGAGCACGCGATCCGCACCGGCGACGCGTGGGAGGTCTACCGCGGAGCGGGCGGCGACCGGGCCGGACAGACCACCGAGGTCGTCCAGCCCTTCCGCCTCGTACCGGTCGGCAGCCTCGCGCACTGACCGGGGTCAGCTGACGCGCACGTGGGCGCGCGCCGCGGCGGGGTTGCGCATCTTGAGCAGCGGGGTGCTGATGCCGTAGGTGAGGAAGAAGCCTTCCGGGAAGATCTCGACGATCCGGGTGTCGGCCAGCCGCTCGGCCGGTACCAGCGTGGCCAGCTGTGACGACAGCGAGTCGATGTCGAGCGAGCCCCGCGGATGGACGACCGCCCTGGCATGGAAACTGATGGTGGCCGGCGGGATCGGCCAGATCAGCGAGAGCAGACCGCCGCGCCGCACCGGCACGGTCACCGCCACCTGGCCGGTGACCGGGATGTGCCTCGCCTTCCAGCTGTCGGGTGCGACGGCCGCGTACAGCCGGCCGGGGGCGGCGACGTACACGACGCCACTCGACCTGGGCTCCCCGGTCGGCGTGACGTAGCTGAGCACGGCGAACGACCGCTTCTCGAGCTGCTTCCAGACCTCCGCGCCGGTCGGTCCGGGCGTCCGGGGCTGCTTCACTCGGTTGTCTGTCTCGACCATCGGCCTGCCTTTCGAGCTGTTGAAGGGTCGCGCCCGCTCAGCGGATGACGGCGACGGGACAGGGGGCGTGGTGGAGGACGTGCTGGCTGACGGAGCCGACCAGGAGTCCGGCGAAACCTCCGCGCCCGCGGGATCCGACGACGATCAGATCGGCGGAGTCGCCGGCGCGCAGGATGGCGCGGGCCGCCTGGCCGTTGATCAGCCGCGTCTGCCACGGCACGTCCGGATAGTCCAGGACGGCCCCGGCGACCGACTCGGCGACGAGCAGCCGGCTGGATTCCTTGACGTCCTCCTCGTCGAACTGCAGCATCGACTCGCCGTCGACGTAGGTGAGATACGGGCTGGTCCAGGCATGGACGGCGACCACCCGGGCGCCGAGCGCGTCGGCGTGCTCGAAGGCGAAGCCGATCGCCCGGGCCGAGGTCTGCGATCCGTCGACGCCGACGACCACGGTCGGCTGGTCGGCGACCCGCGGCCGCTGATCGGGCGGTACGACGACGACCGGGCAGGGCGCGTGCATCGTCACCTGCATCGCCACCGAGCCGAGCATCAGGCCGGTCCAGCCGCCCAGGCCGCGGGAGCCGAGAACCATCAGCCGGGCCGCTGCGGCCTCCTCGACCAGTTGTTTCGCGGCCACGCCGTCCAGGAGAACCGCCTCGACCTGCAGAGCGGGATGCCGGAGCCGGATCCCCTCGGCGATGGCGTTGAGACCTCGCTCCCGCAACGCCCGCAGCGTCGCGAGCGGGACGGTCTTGCCCAGCGAGGGCCGGGTCGCGATGACCAGCTGGAAGACCTCCGCGATCCGCAGCGGAGCGTGCAGCCGGACCGCTTCGGTGGTCGCCCAGTCGAGCGCGGCCAGGCCCGCGGGCGAACCGTCGTACCCGGTGACGACCGGAGCGAGTCGTGTGGTCATGTGCCCCCCTCGCAGGCGCGCGCTGAGCCGCGTGGCCACGACCAGTCGACAGCGCCGCGCGGTCCGCGTTCAAGGGCCGATGGGCCTCATCGGTCGTGCCGTTGGGCCTGCTGCCGCTGCCGTGCGCGAAATCGGGACTTCGGACCCTAGCCGGGCGAGGCCTTGCGGCTGATCGTGGAGCTATGACGTAGTCGGCCGCCCTGGCGTCCGACGGGGGGAGGCTCCGCCATGGGGTCTGGTTCGTGCTCCGATTCCGAGGGGACGGCGGGTGCGCAACTGGCGCTCTACCGAGCCGTCTGGTGGGGGTTCTGCGGGGCGTTCATCGTGATCTGCGGCGCCGCGGCGGCGCTGTTGCTGCCGTCGGACATCCTGTTGCTCGCGCTGGCGCTCGTTCCGGTGTCCGGTGCGACGGCCGCGGCGATGTACGGCAGCGACACCGACTGGCTCTCCCGCTGGACGAGATGGCAGGTTGCCGTCACCGTGGCCGTCATCGCCGGCGCGAGTACGTTGATCCTCGGCCTCACCGACGTTCTCGGGTACAGCGTGCTCTGGCTGGTCCTGCTCCTCGGAGCGAGCTCACCGCCCGCGGTGCGGTGGTACCGCGGGGGACCGCGGATCGGCCGCGCCGGACTGCCGGAACGCAGTACCGCGGAGTTGTGCCGGCAGTGGCGCGACAGTTACGACGCGCTGCGGCGGGCGACGAGTGACGCGCACCGGCTGCGGATCGTCCTGGAGCGCCAGCACTGCTTGGACGAACTCGGCCGACGGGATCCCGAAGGCCTGGAAGCCTGGCTCGCTTCCGCCGCCAGCGCGGCCGGCGACCCCGAACGGTTCCTCAAGAGCCAATAGAGCCAACAGAGCCAACAGGTCAGCGGAGGCGTTCGAGATGGGGTGCGAGGAAGCCGAGGATCTCTGTGTGGACTTCGGCGGAGGCGCTGATCACGGCGCCGTCTTCGGTGCCGAGCGGGGCGCCGCGCAGGTCGGTGATGATGCAGCCGGCGGCTTCGGCGAGGGCGAGGCCGGCGGCGAAGTGCAGGTCGTTGCGGAGTTCGCCGTCGGTGACGTACGCCGCGCGCCGGCCGGCAGCGACCCAGGCGACCCCGAGGGTCGACGACAGGACACGCGGCGAGAACTGCGCCCGGAACGCGACATCGGCGACGAGTTGGCCGCTGACGGAGGCGGCGCCGGTGGGCCGGTCGGCGTTGATCTCGACCAGTCCGGTCGCCACGGAAGGCACCAGCGGGTGGTCGGTGCCCGCGTGCCGGACCTGCGCCGACATGCCGTCGGTCCAGAAGGTCTCCTGCGCGACCGGGTCGGCAGCCGCCGCGGCGATCGTGCGCTCGCCGTCGAGCAAGGCCACGTTCACGACCATCAGCGGCGTCGTCGCCGCGAAGTTCAGCGTCCCGCACAGCGGATCGATCAGCCAGCGACGGGCGGTGGCCGCCGGTCCGGAGCGACCGAACTCTTCACCCTCGCGCGCGTCATCGGGCCGCCGGGCCGAGAGCACCGCGGTGATGGCCCGCTCCGCGTCGAGGTCGGTCTGGGTCGCGAAGTCGGTCGCCGACTTCGCGAACCTCAGGTGTTCACGACCGTACGAGCCCGCGACGACCGCCGCGCCCGCATCGGCTGCCTCGATCGCCACCTCCGCATCACTCATCGCCATGCGCCGACCCTAGCCGCTGGCCCGAGGTCGGTTCGGTGGTACGTCGGGGTACCGGGGTAGTGGGCGCGCCGTCGCGGACGGCTGTGCTGGTCAGGGAGTCGCCATGTTCCGTCGGCGGGACAAAGAGTCCGACCGGGTCGTCGAGGTCGGGCTGGACGAACTGCTCTGGCCCGGCGCGAGCACGGAGGACGAGCCGGACGCGGACGCTGCGGATGAACCGGCCGGTGAACGTGTGGCCGGTGAACAACGGATCAGTGAACGGCGGGCCGGTGAACGAGGGGCCGGTGAACCGGCGGCCGAGCGGGTGCAGCCGGGTGCGTCGTTCGGTGTCGCGTTCTTCGGCTGGCTCGTCGCCAGCGGCACCTCGGTCCTGCTGATGGCCCTGGTAGCTGCCGTCGGCACGGTGATCGGCTGGGACAAACTCGCCGACTGGTCGAGAGACTGGCTGTTCGTCGGCCTGTGGGCACTTCTCGTGGTGTCGTTGGCCATCGGTGCGTTCTCCGGCGGGTACGCCGCTGCGCGCATGGTGCCGTCCCAAGGCGCACGGCAGGGCCTCGAGGTCTGGTTCTTCAGTTGGTGCGCGGCCGCCGTCTTTGGCGGGCTGGGCTATTTCGCGAACCGGCAGTACGACCTCGTGGCTCGCGTCGACTGGCCGTCGGTGCCCGTCGCCGAGCCCGATCGAGGGCTGGCCGCCGTGATCGCGACGGCGGCGATCCTGCTCGTCACGTTGGTGAGTGCGGTACTCGGTGGTGCCTCCGGCAACAGGAAGTAGTCAGACGTCACGGGGGCCGGCGGCGCGGCGGAGACGGTTGGCGATCGCGAGGCCCAGCTCCTTCTCCTCCGGGAGCGAGGCGATGATCAGGTCGCAGCCGCGCTGGTCGAGCTCCCGGAGGAAGCCGTACAGCTCGCGCGCGTACACCGCCGGCGACTCCGGGACCGCGACGACCGCGTGCGCCTTCACCGGAGTGCCCGCCAGGGACGGCGGCAGGAAGACGCCGACCCGGTGCCCGCGGTCCTGCGCCGACTCGGACTCGGCGATGACGTCCGCCGGCTCGACGAGGACGACCTTCGCGTTCGGCGCGTAGTGCGAGGGGTGCTGACCCGGCACCCGGATGTGGCTCGTCGCGGGCACCGCGAGCCGGAGGCCCAGCACGGCTTCCAGGTCCTCCCGGGTGACTCCGCCGGGGCGCAGGACGTTCGGCGTGTCGCCGGTGACGTCGACGATCGTGGACTCGAGGCCGACCTGGCAGGGGCCGCCGTCGAGCACGAAGTCGACGGCGTCGCCGAGCTCGGCGCGCACGTGGTCCGCCGTGGTCGGGCTGACCGAGCCGAACCGGTTGGCCGACGGGGCCGCGATGCCGCCGCCGAAGGCCGCGAGCAGCGCGAGCGCCACGGGGTGCGCCGGGACGCGCAGCGCGACGGTCTCCAGACCGCCGGTCGCCTCGAGCGGAACCCGGCGGCCGCGGCGCAGGACGAGCGTCAGCGGCCCGGGCCAGAAGTGTTCGGCCAGCCGGCGCGCGGTCTCCGGCACCTCCTCGACCCAGTCACCGAGCTGCTCCGCGCCGCCGATGTGGACGATCAGCGGATGCGACGGCGGGCGGCCCTTGGCCTCGAAGATCCGGGCGAGCGCCGCCGGGTCCTCGGCGTTCGCGCCCAGCCCGTACACGGTCTCGGTCGGGACCGCGACCAGACCCCCGGCGCGCAGCACCTCGGCCGCGTTCTCGATCTCAGCACTTCCTGCGAACACGCCCGCAATCCTCCCACTGCCGGCTACTCCGGACTCAATCGACGCCGATTTCACCCGATGTCACGACCCGATGGCTTACCGTGACAAGAAGAGTGCTCCAATCCCACGGGGGGTCCAACAAGGAGGCTGTCGTGGAATCACCCAGTCCTGCGGCTCGGATCGGTGCGGAATTCCTGGGGACGTTCTGGCTGGTGTTCGGCGGCTGCGGCGCCGCCGTGCTGGCGGGCGTCGTGCTCAGCCCGGACAAGGTCCCGGTCGGCATCGGCTACCTCGGCGTGGCGCTGGCCTTCGGCCTGACCGTGCTGACCATGGCGTTCGCCGTCGGCCACGTGTCCGGCGGTCACTTCAACCCGGCGGTCACGATCGGCCTCGCGGTCGCGCGGCGGATCGAGTGGAAATGGGTCCCTACGTACATCGTGACCCAGATCGTGGCCGCCAGTGCGGCCGGCGCCGTCCTGCTGGCGGTTGCCAGCGGCAAGGACGGCTTCAGCGCCTCCGGGAGCGGCTTCGCGAGCAACGGCTACGGTGACCGGTCGCCGGGCGGCTACTCCCTGCTGGCCTGCCTGATCGTGGAGGTCGTGCTGACCGCCTTCTTCCTGTACGTGATCCTCGGCGCCACCGACGACCGGGCGCCCAAGGGCTTCGCCCCGATCGCGATCGGTCTCGCCCTGACGCTCATCCACCTAGTCGGCATCCCGGTCACGAACACCTCGGTGAACCCGGCGCGATCGCTCGGCGTCGCCTGGTTCGCCGGGGGCGACGCGCTCGGCCAGGTCTGGCTCTTCATCCTGGCCCCGATCGCCGGCGCCGCGATCGCCGGGATCAGCTACGCCGCCATCACCGGGGCGCGTGGGGCAGAGGCCGAGGTCGACGCGGGGGTCGCCAACAATCCGTGAGGAGCGCGGCGTCCGGCGGCCTGGGTTTCGGGCCGCCGGACGCCGCGGCCGATCAGCGCAGTACGCCGGGCCTGCGGCTGTAGACCGGGATGATGTCGATCGGCACGTCGCGGGTGATCAGTCCGCTCTCGACGGGCTCGTCGGTCCAGGCGTCGTACCAGGTGCCGTCGGGCAGGTACGTCGTCCAGGTGGTGACGCCGGGCTCGAGGACGGGGCTGACCAGCAGGTCGTCACCGAGCTGGTACTGGTACGGGTGGTTCCAGATCTCCGGGTCGTCGGCGTGGTCGAAGAACAGCGGCCGGAGCAGCGGTCGGTCGGTGGCGACGGCTCGCGCGGCCTGCGCCGCCAAGTACGGGACGAGCTTCTCCCGGAGTACGGCGTACGCGCGGAAGACCGGGACGACGCGGTCGTCGCCCGTGGTCTCGGCGACGAACCACGGCGTCCGGTCGCGCAGCGGGAGTTGGTGGTGGTTGAACTCCGAGTGGTACTGCATGATCGGCAGGAACGTCGACGCGGCAGTGGCGCGCAGGTACAGCTCGGCGTCCGGCACCGGTCCGGAGAAGCCGGCCAGGTCCCAGCCCCAGTAGACGATGCCGCACGACGCCGCCGTCAGGCCCGCGGTGATCGACGACCGGAACGCCTCCCAGGTCGAGTCCTCGTCGCCGGCCCAGAAGATGCCGTGCGCCTGCGACCCGGTGAACCCCGCGCGGGAGAACGTCACCGGCGCCTTGCCGGCCGACCGGAGCAGGTCGCCGAACGCGCGGGCGTAGTGCACCGGGAACAGGTTGTTGCCGTCGTCCCCGCGCCGCCCGTCGGCGTACCGCAGGTCGTGACCCCACGCGTGCTCGCCGCCGTCGGTCTTGAAGCCGTCGACGTCGAAGTCCTCGACGAGGTACCGGCGCTTCTCGGTCCACCAGTCCCGGGTGCGCTGCACGGACAGGTCGGGCATCAGCGCCTTCGGGAACCACCAGCCGCGGTTGTGGTACGCCGTACCGTCCGCCTCCAGCACTGCGTGGCCCTCACGCATCATGGCGGCGGCGTCGGCGGCGACCTGACCGGTGTCGAACTCGCTCTTCTGCAACGGGATCTGCCACAGGATGACCTTGATGTCCCGGCGGTGCAGCTCGTCGATCATCGCCCGCGGGTCCGGCCACGCGCCGTCGGCCGGGTAGCTGAAGTCCGCGGCCTTGTGCGCGCTGCCGTCCGGTGTCACGTCGTACTGCGCGTCGCGCCAGATCGTGATGCCTTCCTCGTCGCTCCACGCCTCGATCACCACGGTCCCGACCGGGATGTCCAGGTCGCGGTGCGCGTCGATCCGGGCCATCACCAGCTCCTGGGTGTTCCATTCGTTGCCGGAGGCCCACAACCGGAAGACCCAGTCGGGCAGCTCTTCGGCCCGGCCGGCCTCGTCCAGGAACGCCGACAGCACCTCGGTCGGGTCGCCCTCGTAGATGCCGAGGTCGACGACCGGTTCGTTGCCGAGGGCGACCTCCACGGTGAGGCCGGTGTCGTCGGACGAGAACCAGGTCCGGCGCGACGTGCGGACGTGGAAGCCCCAGCCGCCGTTGACCACGTGCGCGAACGGCATCGGCAGGTAGGTGCGGCCGTGTACGCCCTGCGCCTTGTACTGCTCGAACACGACCGCGTCCAACTGCTGCCCGCGCTGGTCCAGGTGGTCGTAGCGCTCGCCGAAACCGACCAGGTGATCGGTTGGCTGCAAAGGCAGCCTGAACCGCGCGCGATGGACGCCCTCGGCCGACACCAGCCAGTCCACATCACGGACCCGATCACCCCCACCGCGCACTTCTCCACCTTCAGCCACCCACGCAGCCGGCGCCACGTCGAACCACTCACTCGTCTCGGTGCCCGCATGGAAGCGGTAGCGGACCGGTTCGGTGATCGGCGGGGTGACGACCGACCAGCTGTCGTCGGATCCCAGTGACTTCGCCTGGGCCTCGCTCAGGTGGCCTTCGCCGCCCGCCAGCGCCGCCGCGTCGGCTGCAGTCGCCTGCGTCGGCGTCAGTTCGAGTGTTGTCGTGCCCCATTCGCAGACGACCGAGGTGACGCCGGGGGAGGCGACGACGCCGAGGCGTACCTGTTCGCCGGCCAGCGGGACGACCGGGACGCGCTGGTCCGGGGAGCTGGCGTACGGGTGCTCGATGCCGTGCGGGCGATGGGTGATCATGTCAGGCCTTCTCGGAGAGGATGCCGAGCTCGTCGGCGAGGATCAGGTACATGCCGTGCGACCACAACAGCGGCGTGGCGACGGTGCCCCAGCGGGCGATCCACTCGTCCCGCGACCCGGGGTGCAGGAGATGGTGCGCGACCTGCTCGGGAAGGTCGCCGTCGGGTGTCGCCTGGTCGGCGATCCAGCGCAGCAGCCGCCACGCCCCGGCAGTGTCGCCGGCAGCCGCGAGGTTCCAGCCGAGCAACGCGGACAGCAGGATCCATTGCCCGCCGCCGTAGAACACGTCGGCGGTGAACCGGTGGACGCCGCCGTCGGCGTCGAGGTCCCGTGCGACCGCCCCGAGCGTCGCCGTACCGGCGTCACCCGACACGAGCCCGAACGGTACGACGCAGGAAGACAGCGACCCGTCGACGGCCGCGGTCCCCAGCCACTTGGTCAGATGCCCGCCGTGCATGCCCTCGGCAACGACCAGGGACCGGATGCGCTCGGCAACGTCCAGGACGGCGACCTGGGTGTACGGCGCGATCGCGACCAGCCCGCCGTGGATCGCGCCGAGCGTCGACACGTGCCGCTGCTCGACGTGCTCCTCCCACCAGTCGTAACAGGGCCGGTCCCAGAACGTGACCAGGTAGTCGACGGCGACGTCGATCCCGCCACGCCACCGCTCGAGGTCCAGTCCGTGCCGGGCCGCGTGCGTGACGACGGACCACAGCCACGTCCCGTAGCCGTCGGTCTGGAAGTCCCACCACGGGTCCGACCCGTCCGCGCCGTCGAACGTGAAGCGGGTCGGCAGCATCGCCGAATCCGGGGGAGTGGCACCGCGGGCGGTCGCCGCGCGCAGGTCGTCCACCTGCGCGCGACGGTTCCGCATTACGCGATCCACCCAGTCGTGGAACCGATCGGCCGACGCGACATCGCCGTACCGCGAGATCCCTTCCGCGGTGAACGATCCGTCCCGCAACCAGGCGTAGCCCTTGTACGCCGAGAAGGTGGGCGCCGCCGGATACGCCCCACCGGCGTCCTGGTGCTTGGTGATGACTGCGTGGCTGTACTCGGCCAGCGCACGCAGTCTGGTCAGGTCCACTTCCGACGCGATCACTTCTTCAGCAGGCCGTTCACCTTGGACTGGGCGTCGGCCAGTGCCTTCTCGACCGTCTTCCGGCCGGCGGCCGCGGAGCTCAGTTCCTGGGTGACCGCGTCCTGCATCTCCTGCTGACGCTCGACGACCGGCGGCAGGACCGGCTCCTCGAGCGCCGTGAAGACGGCCTCCCGGTTGGCCGGCTTCGGCTGGTCGAGGTAGGTCTTGAGCTTGCTCTCGTCGGCGACCGGCGGCAGCTCCCAGGACGACGCGAGCCGGGTCTTCGTGGTCTCGTCCGACGAGGACAGGTAGGTGATCCACTTCTGCGTGGCGGCCGCGTTCTTCGAGGCGGCGTTCACCACCAGGCCGTTCGCGAACATCGCCGACGCCTTCTTGGTGTTACCGGGCTCGACGACGACGTCCCAGTCGAACTTCGCGCCGTCCAGCGCCGAGAACATCCAGATCCCGGTGTGCCACATCGCGAGCTTCCCGGACTTGAACAGCTTCGAGTCGAAGTCCGGCGTCCCGGCGCCGTCGGCCTCGGTCGGCATCGTCTTGCCCACCTTGCCGACCAGGAAGTTCGCCGCCTCGACACCCTGCGGCGAGTTGAAGGTGGCTTCGGTCCGGTCCGCGTTCAGGAACTCTCCGCCGTTCTGCGCGAGCACCTTGTAGAACTCGTTGTACGACACCGGCTGGTAGTCGCCCCAGGCCTTGGTCGCCTTGTTCGTCAGCTTGGCGGCCGCGGCCTGCTCGTCCTTCCAGGTCCAGTCGGCCGTGGGCTCGGCGACGCCGGCCTGCTTGAACAGGGTCTTGTTGTAGAACAGCACGACGTTCGAGAACGACTCCGGTACGCCGTATTGCTTGCCGCCGGAGTTGAACGCGTCGTACAGCGACTTCTTGTAGACCGACGAGTCGACGTTCTGCAGTTCGGCCAGCGAGCCGTTCGACGCGTACGTCACGAAGTTCTCGTAGTTGAGCTCGAAGGCGTCGGCCGCGGTGCCGCCGGCAACGGCGGTTTGGAGCTTGGTGAAGTAGTCGGCGTACGGCACGGTCTCGACCTGGACCGTGATGTCCGGGTTGGCGGCCTGGAAGGCGGTGACGATCGCGGTCAGGTCCTTCTCGTGACCGTCGTTCGACGAGAAGTTCATGTAGCGCACGACCGACTTGCCGGCCGGCGCGTCGGCCTGCTTGGTCGCGGATCCCTGCCCGCAGGCGGTCAGCGCGAGCGCGGCGGTCAGGCTCAATGCAGAGACGGCCGCGAACTTCAGGAGGCGCATGGGGTGTTTCCTCTCACTTGATACCGGTGTGTGCGACACCGGCGATGATGTGGCGCTGCGCGAGCAGGTAGACGATGGCGATCGGCACGATCGAGACGACGGATCCCGCCATCACGACGTCCCACTGGGTGGTGAACTGGCCCTGCAACGTGGACAGGCCGAGCGGCAGGGTCATGAACTCCGGCGACCGGATCACCACCAGCGGCCAGAGGAAGCTGTTCCAGCTGCCCATGAAGGCGAACACGGCGACCGTCGCGAGTGCGGGCCGGATCAGCGGCAGCACGATCGTGGTGAAGATCCGCAGGTGCCCGGCGCCGTCGATGGTGGCCGCCTCGTCGAGTTCGGCCGGTACGGCGGTGACCGCCTGCCGGAGCAGGAACACGCCGAACGCGGACGCGATCGTGGGCGCCAGCAGGGCGAAGTACGTGTCCTGCAGGTTCAGCGTCTTCATCTCGATGAACAGCGGTACGACGAGCACCTGCAACGGGACCATCAGCGTGGCCAGGTAGCAGCCGAAGATCACGTTCTTCAACGGGAAGTTCAGGCGCGCGAACCCGTAGGCCGCCATCGAGCCGGTGATCAGCTGGAGCACGGTCGAGGCGATCGCGATCAGCAGCGAGTTCACCAGGATCCGCCAGATCGGCATCGCGTCGAGCAGCGTGCGGTACGCGTCCAGGGTCGGGTTGTGAACGATCAGCTTCGGGCCCTCGGCCAGCGAGCCTTCCGGGGTGATCGACGTGATCACGGTCCACAGGAACGGGAAGAGCATGATCGCCGCGCCGGCCACGACCGCGGCGTACAGCCAGAGCCTACGCATAGTGCACCCACTTCCGCTGGCCGCGGATCTGGACCACTGTGATCACCAGGATCACCGCGAACAGGATCCAGGACAGTGCGGACGCCTCACCGGCGCGTCCGTACCGGAACGTGAGGTCGTAGATGTGCCCGACCACGACCTGGCTGCTGCCGGACGGACCGCCACCGGTCATCACGTACACCTGGTCGAACACCTGGAAGCCGTTGATCAGCGAGATGACCACGACGAAGAACGTCGACGGGGACAGCAGCGGCAGCGTGATCCGCCAGAACCGCTGCCACCCGCTCGCGCCGTCCACCAGCGCGGCCTCGTAGACGTCGGACGGGATGGCCTGCAGTCCGGCGAGCAGGATCACCATCACGAACCCGAGGTCCTTCCAGGCCGACGACAGGATCACCGCGGGCAGCGCCCACTGCGGATCGGTCCACCAGCCCGGGCCCGGTACGCCGAAGAAGCCGAGCACCTCGTTGACGAGGCCGTTCGCGGGGTTGAGCAGCCACTTCCACACCAGCGCGACCACGACCCAGCTCGTCACCACGGGCAGGAAGTACGTCGCCCGCAGGAACGCGCGGCCCCTCAGCCGCTGGTTCAGGACGAGCGCCAGGCCGAGCCCACCGGCGTACACGAGCGGCAGGTAGCCGGCGACGTAGATCAGCGTGTGCAGGAAGACGCGGCGCGTCATCGGGTCGGTCAGCAGGTTCGAGTAGTTGTCCAGCCCGACCCACTGCATCGGCGAGATCAGGTTCCACTTGTGCAGGCTGACCCAGAGGCTCGACACCATCGGCACGAGCGTGAACGCCAGCAGCGGGATCGCGCTCGGCAGCAGGAAGAACAGCACCCAGCCGAGCTTCTTCCAGCCGCCGCCACGCTTGGCCGGCGCGGGTCGCGGCGGTGTGTGCGTCTTCCGGTCCCGCCGGCGCTCGGTGAGTGTCGGCGTACTCATGACGCTCCCAGCCGTGCGCGCACCAGACGGCTCTGCTCGCCGCCGTTGTCCGCCGAGTCGAACGGCGAGGCCAGCACGAGCGAGGCCGCGCCGCGCGCCCACTGGTCCTCCGTCCACGGCTCGACCAGCACGGGCACGCCCTTGCGGGCCGGCAGCAACGATCGCCGGAACGACGGCTCGAAGCCGGGCTGCCAGAACTCCCATCCGTCCACCCCTTCACCCAGCAGGACGACGACCTCCGGGTCGACGGTGTGGATCACGCCGGCCAGTGCGCGGCCGAGCAGGTCGCCCGCCCCGGCGTACACCGCCTGCGCCGCTTCGTCCCCGGCGGTCGCCGCGCGCAACAGTCCGGCGAGGGTGCCGCGCGGGCCGAGAGCGCCGCGGCTGCGCGCCGTCCGGACGAGGCCGTCGGCGCCGATGTAGGCCTCCAGGCAGCCGGTCGAGCCGCAGGTGCACGGCGGCTGCTCGGTCGCGGAGTCCCACACCGGGATGTGCCCGATCTCGCCGGCGCCGCCGTTCGCGCCGCGGTAGATCCCGCCGTCGACGACCATCCCGCACCCGATACCGCGCCCGATCGTGACGACCAGGTACGACGAGTGCTCGCGGCCGATGCCGTACAGCCGCTCGGCCGCGGCGAGCGTGTTCACGTCGTTGTCCACGAGCACCGGCGTACCGACCGCCTGCCGCAGGATCGGCCCGACCTGCGCGGCCCGCCAGCCGAGCGTCGGCGCGTCGACGATCCCGGACGCCTGCGAGTCGACGGAGCCGGGGACACCGACGCCGACACCGAACAGCTGGTCGTCGAGGCCGGCGACCTCGTGGGTCAGGATCCGGCCGAGCCGGTCCAGGGCGTCGGCGGCGCCCGGGTCGAAGTCGTGCGATCCGGACGACCGCACGCTTCCGTCGAGCTCGACCGTGACCACGGCGACGTGGTCGGCGGTGACCTTCGCGCCGAGCGCGACCCCGGTCCGGCTGACCAGCCCGAGCAGGCGCGCCGGCCGGCCGCCGTTGGACGGCACCGACTCGAGCTCCTCGACGACGCCGCGGGCGATCAGGTCCTTGGTCACCTGGGTGACGGTGGCCGGGCTGAGCCCCAGGTTGCGCGCGATCGCGGTCCGCGATGTGGGCCCGCGGGTGCCGAGCATCGCCACGATGCCGGACGGCACCAGGTCGCCGCGGGGACTCTGACCGGTCACTCTCGCCTACTTCCTTCGGTACTAAATTCGGTACTAAATTTAGTCAGAAACTAAGCAGGACTGCTCAGAACTGTCAAGGGCTCGAGGCCTTGACCGCCCGTGATCGTGGGGGATACGTTCCGGGGCACTTGCTTCGGTGACCTTAGGAAGTGGTGTCAATGCAGCCGGTGCGCGTGGGAAGCAAGGAGTTGATCCGCGAGATCAACTCCTCGCTCGTGCTCGCCGAGCTGCGGGCCGGCCTGGTCTCGCGCACCGACCTGGCCCGGCGCACCGGCCTCAGCCTGCCGACCGTGTCCGAGATCGTCGCGGACCTGATCGCCCGGGGCGTCGTCGAGGAACGCGAGACGGCGGTCTCCGGCGGCGGGCGCAAGCCGGTGCTGCTGGCGCTGAAGGCGGATGCCGGGTTCGTGATCGGGATCAAGGTCACCGAGACCCAGGTGATCGCGGTCCGCACCGACCTGAACGCCGGCATCGTCGACCGGGCCGTCGCCGCGGTCCCGGCCGACGACGTGCGCACCGTCGTCCGGGTCATCGCCCAGGTGGTGCGCAAGCTGCGCCCGAAGGACGGCCCGCTGTACGGCGTCGGCGTCGGGCTGGCCGGTGTGATCGACCGGGCCAGTGGCGTGGTGCGCCATGCGACGTACGCGGACTGGCGGGACGTGGATCTCGCCGGTCTGCTGGAGAAGCGGCTCGGGCTGCCGGTGGTGGTGGACAACGACGTCAACACCCTGGTCGCGAACGAGCAGTGGTTCGGCGCGGGTCGCGGAGTGGCCGACCTGGCCGTGGTCAGTATCGGCCGCGGTATCGGGCTCGGCATGGTGCTGGACGGCCGGCTCTACCGGGGGGCTGCCGGCGGCGCGGGGGAGTTCGGTCACCTGAAAGTCGCCGACGGCCCCGACTGTGCCTGTGGCGGCCGCGGCTGTCTGGAGGCGGTGATCGGCGGGCCCGCGATCCTGAGTCGTACCGGCCGGGCGACGCTCGAGGACGCGGCCGCCGTCGCGCGCGGCGGCGACCCGGCCGCGCGTGCGGTGTTCGACGAGGTCGGCCGGATCCTGGGGACGGCCGTCGGCAATCTGGTCAATCTGCTGAATCCGAAGCTGATCGTCCTCGCCGGCGAGGGCACCCGGGCCGGTGAGCTGATCCTGCCCGGCTTCGACGACGCCTTGCGCACGGCCGTGTTCGACGGACTCCAGCGGGAGCTGGAGATCGTCGTCGACGACTGGGACGACGAGGCCTGGGCCCGCGGTGCCGCGGGCCTGTTCCTGGGCGAGCTCTTCCAGCCGAACCTGCGACCGGACGAGGCCGGCCGCCCTTCCCTGACCACCCGCTCCGCGGGTTAGTCAACTCACCACCTTCGACGAAGTGGGGCAGTCGATGAGTCATGCCGTCATGTCCAAGTACAGATGGATCGCCGGGCTCCTGGTGCTCGCGGCGGTGCTCTTCCAATTCACGCCCGCACCCGCCTGGGCGGGGACGCTGACGGGCGTCTTCCACGCGCCGTACGGCGCCGATGAGCTCTACAACAGTCAACCGACCGAGCGCACACCCCGCGATCCGATGGCGGGCCAGGCCGTCGAGATCAAGGCGACCACGTGGCCGATCTCGACCGGCCAGACCGTCTGGGTGACGTGGACGAAGAACGGCGTGAACCAGACCCCGATCGGCGCGGCCTTCGACTACAACAGTGGGAACAACACCTACTGGAAGCTCAACCTCGGGACCTTCAACCGCGGCGACCAGATCACCTATACGGTGAACGCCGACGTCGACGGAGCCAACCAGAAGACGAGTGGTCCGTTCTCGTTCGCGGTCACGTCGTTCAGCGGCGCCGGCAACGTCACCGGGTTCGTGAACAACGGGACCAGCGTGGACGTGACGACCACGGACACGGCCGGCAGCTTCACGCCCAAGATCCGCTTCGCGTTTCCCGCCGTCGACCGGTTCCACGTCCAGGTGGCTCCCAAGGGCACGGGCCTGAACATCTCCGGCAGTACGTCGTACACCGTGACCGACAACGCGTCGACACTGCAGCTGGCCACGACGAACGTGGTGGTCAAGATCCAGATGACGCCGTACCGCGTCGCCGTCTACAAGGGGGACGGCACGACGCTGATCGCGCGGCAGTACGACCCGGCGACGTTCCGCAACACGGGCTGGGCGAGCGACGGCGGCAACAGCGTCACCAAGGTCGAGGACCACTGGCTGAGCCCGGCGGGGGAGCGGTTCGAAGGGCTCGGCGAGCGGTACGACGCCCTCGACCAGCGCGGCAAGGACGTCCACAACTACGTCTACAACCAGTACCAGGACCAGGGCCCGACCCACCGGACGTACCTGAGCGTGCCGTTCTTCACCAACTCGGCGGGCTACGGCATCTACGTGCCGAGCACGCGGTACTCGATCTTCAACCTGGGCACGTATCTGAGCGACATGGCCGGCTTCACGATCGACACCGGCGGCGCGGCGAACTCGACCGCGGACTACTACTTCTTCACCGGCACCCGGGCGCAGATCCTCGACCAGTACACCGCGACCACGGCCCGGCCGAAGCTGCCGCCGAAGTGGGCGTTCGGTCTGTGGGGTTCCGCGAACGAGTGGAACACGCAGGCGGAGGTGAGCGCCGAGCTGGCCAACATGACGTCGAACAGCATCCCGCACACCGCGATGGTGCTCGAGCAGTGGAGTGACGAGGCGACCTTCTACCTGTGGCACGGGGCGACGTACACGCCGAAGCCCGGCAGTCAGGCGCTGACCTACTCCGACCTGACGTTCCCGGCCGGTGGCGAGTGGACCGACCCGAAGGCGATGGTCACCGCTGCGCACAACCAGGGCGTCAAGATGGTGCTCTGGCAGATCCCGGTGCTCAAGCAGGACTTCGACACGAACCCCTCCACGCCGCCGCAACAGCACGTCAACGACCGCGACTACGCGGTGTCCCAGGGCTACGTGCTCGGGGACGGCGCCGGCGGGCCGTACCGGATCCCGGCCGGGCAGTGGTTCGGCAACAGCACGGTGCCGGACTTCACGAGCACCGCCGCGAGCAACTGGTGGATGAGCAAGCGCGCCTACTTGTTCGACGACATCGGCATCGACGGGCTGAAGACCGACGGCAGTGAAGCCGTGTTCGGGCGGAACGTGACGAGCGCGAGCGGCCGCAAGGGCGACGAGCTGCACAACGCCTATCCGAACGAGTACACGCGGGCCTACAAGGATCTGGTCGAGTCGAAGACCGGCAGCCAGGGCACGCTGTTCAGCCGCGGCGGTACGGCGGGCGCGCAGGCGAACTCGATCTTCTGGGCAGGCGACCAGGCGTCGACGTTCGACGCGTTCCAGCAGGCTGTGCGGGCCGGTCAGAGCGCCGGGCAGTCCGGTGTCCCGTTCTGGTCCTGGGACCTGGCTGGGTTCACCGGGTCGTTCCCGAGCAGCGAGCTGTACCTGCGGTCGGCGGCGCAGGCGACGTTCGCGCCGATCATGCAGTACCACTCGGAGAAGTCGAACCCGAGCCCGTCGGAGGCGCGGACGCCGTGGAACGTGCAGGCGCGCACCGGTGACACCAGCGTGGTCCCGAAGTTCCGGAAGTTCGCCAACACCCGGATGAACCTGATCCCGTACCTGTACACCGAGGCGAAGAACTCCTCGACGACGGGGCTGCCGATGATGCAGGCGATGAGTGTGGCGTTCCCGACCGACACCACGGCCGCCGCGCAGGACCAGCAGTACATGTTCGGGCGGCAGTTGCTGGTGGCACCGATCACGACGCAGGGCGCGACCAGCAAGAGCGTGTATCTGCCGGCAGGGGAGTGGTACGACTTCTGGAACGGTGGCCGGGCGCAGGGCGCCGGGACGAAGGTGTACAACGCGGACACCGGCACGATCCCGGTGTACGCCAAGGCCGGGGCGATCGTCCCGCTGAACCTGAACGCGAACTACGAGCTCGGCGGCACGATCGGCAACAGCGTCGACACCTACACGAACCTGGCGTTCCGGGTGTATCCGTCCGGGACGACGAGCTACGGGTACTTCGAGGACTCGGCGAACCAGACCCGGACGATCACGTCCACCGAGAACTTCGCGGGTCACCAGGTCACCGTCAGCGTGCCGCCGCTGAGCACGAAGAGCACGCTGCAGGTGGCGTCGTCGAAGCCGGCGAGCGTGACGAAGGACGGGGTCACGATGACCGCGCACGCGACCCTGGCCGCGCTGCAGGCGGCGAGTGAGGGCTGGTACTGGGATCCGGTGCAGCAGTTGACGCTGGTCAAGACGACGTCGAGCGCGTCGGCCCGGTCTGTGGTGCTCAACGGTGTCGACAAGGCGGCGTACGAGGCGGAGTTCGGCACGAACACCGGCACGACGACCAACACCGACCACGCCGGGTACACCGGGACCGGGTTCGTGGACGGTTTCGAGACCTCTGGTGACGCAGTCTCGGTGGACACCCAGGCCGACGTCACCGGATCGCACGTCCTGAAGTTCCGCTACTCCAACGGCGCCGCCACCACGGCGACCCGCACCATCCAGGTCGACGGAGTCACCGTAGGCACCCTCAACCTACCGACCACCGGCAACTGGGACACCTGGTCCACCGCAACCCTCACCACCACCCTCACCACAGGCAAACACGCGGTGAAAGCCCTCTACAGCACCGGCGGCATCAACCTCGACAACATCACGGTGGCACGCCCATGAAACGCATCGCAGCCTTCATCCTCCTCCTCCCACTGCTTGTCGTCCTGCCTGCTCAGACAGCTCAGGCTGCTGTGCAGCGGGTGCAGTTCGCTGCGGGCGGCAACTACCTGGTGGTGGAGTTTCTCGACGACGACCTTGTGCACTTCGAGATGGGCGCCGGTAGCGGGCCCGGGACCGGTTCACCGGTATTCACGACCACCCAGATCGCGAAGACGAACTATCCCGGGCCGGCCAGTCTTACGCAGGCGGGCGGGGTGCTGACCACTCCGGGGATCAGGGTCGACGTCAACCAGACCACCTTGTGTGCCACGGTGTACGACACCACGCGGACACCGCAGCTGCTACTCAACACGACCTGTCCGCGCAACCTGAGTCAGGCGTGGAAAGGACTGAGCTTCACCAAGTCCTCGATGCAGAACGCGTACGGCCTGGGCGAGCAGTTCTTCCTGGGCGGCAGCGCCGACGGCGACTGGGTCGGTCGGCAACGCACGCCAGGCGGGAACTACGGCAACGCGATGGTCTACGACACCGACAACGGCCCGGTCGGCAACGCGCAGATCCCGGTGCTGTTCGCGGTCGGTGCGAACAACGCGAACTACGGCCTGTTCGTCGACCAGGTCTACAAGCAGCAGTGGGACCTGACCGGCGACCCGTGGACGATGGACACCTGGGGCGACCAGCTCCGGTGGTACGTGATGTCCGGGCCGGACCTCCCCGATCTGCGCAAGGACTACCTCGAGCTGACCGGCCACCCGCCGGTGCCGCCGAAGAAGGCGTTCGGGCTGTGGATGTCGGAGTACGGCTACGACAACTGGAACGAGATCGACACCACGCTCGCCGGACTCCGCGCGAACAAGTTCCCCACCGACGGCGTGATGCTCGACGTGAACTGGTTCGGCGGTGTCACGGCCGGCTCGGACAACACCCGGATGGGCACGCTCGAGTGGGATCCGGTCAACTTCCCGAACCCGGCGACCAAGCTCGCGGCGTACCAGAACACCAACGGCGTCGGCGTGATGACGATCGAGGAGTCGTACGTCGGGAAGAACCTGCCGGAGCACTCCTCGCTGGCGAGCGCGGGCTACCTGATCCGCGCAGGATGCTCGACCTGCAGTCCGGCGTACCTGACCGGCAACGACTGGTGGGGCCGCGGCGGCATGATCGACTGGACCCAGCCGGCCGCGAGCACCTACTGGCACAACACACAGCGCCAGCCGCTCGTCAACGACGGCGTGGTCGGCCACTGGCTCGACCTCGGTGAGCCGGAGATGTACGACGCCAACGACTGGACCGCCGGCCTGCTCGCCGGCAAGCACGCTCACGCCGACTACCACAACCTCTACAACCTGGAATGGGCCCGCGGCATCGCCAAGGGGTACGCCGACAACGGGAACCAGCAACGCCCGTTCATGCTGGCCCGCTCGGCCGCCGGCGGGATGCAGCGCACCGGCGCCGCGATGTGGTCGGGCGACATCGGCTCGAAGCTGACCGCGCTCGCGTCCCAGCAGAACGTCCAGATGCAGATGTCGATGTCGGGGATCGATTACTTCGGCTCCGACATCGGCGGGTTCCGCCGGGAGATGCTCAACTCCGACCTGAACGAGCTCTACACCCAGTGGTTCGCGAACTCGGCGTGGTTCGACGTACCGATCCGCCCGCACACCGAGAACCTCTGCAACTGCGCCGAGACCTCACCGGACTCGATCGGCGACGTGCCGAGCAACCTGGCGAACCTGCGGCAGCGGTACGAGCTCACGCCGTACTACTACTCGCTCGCGCACAAGGCCTACACGACCGGCGACCCGCTGATGCCGCCGCTGGTCTACCAGTACCAGAACGACCCGAACGTGCGGGAGATCGGCCACGAGAAGCTGATCGGCAGGGACCTGCTCGTCGGGGTCGTTGCCGGCGCCAACCAACGGCAGCGCGACGTCTACCTGCCGGCCGGCACCTGGTTCGACTACTACACCAACACCAAGACCGTCAGCACCGGTCAGACACTGACGAACGTCCCGCTCTGGCGGAACGGGAAGTTCCAGCTCCCGGCGTATGCGCGGGCCGGCGCGATCATCCCGAAGATGACCGTCGACGACCAGACGATGAACGTCCTGGGCAAACGCGCCGACGGGTCCACGCGCAACGAGCTGGTCGCGCGGGTCTATGCGGACAGTACGGCGTCGTCGTTCACGCTGGCCGAGGACGACGGGACGACGGTCGGGTACCAGGCCGGATCCAAGCGGACGACCGACCTGACCCAGCAGCTCTCGGGCAGCACGGCGACCGTCGGGATCGCGGCCTCCTCCGGCACCTATACCGGAGCGCCGTCCGCCCGGCCGAACGTCGTCGAACTGGTCGCCGACACCCAGGCGTCCGCGGTGACGCTGAACGGCAGCGCCCTGACGCAGTACGCGAACAAGGCGGCGTTCGACGCCGCGACCAGCGGCTGGTACAACGCCGGCGGCAACTTGGTCGTCGCCAAGTCGGCGTCGCTCTCCGTCGGTTCGGCGAAGACCTTCGCCTTCACGCTCGGGCAGGCGGTCGTCTCGAAGACGTTCAGCTGCGCGAACGGTACGACGACGTCCGGCCAGTCGGTGTACGTCGTCGGCAGCGCGCCGCAGCTCGGCGCCTGGTCGGTGGCGAGTGCGGTGAAGCTGTCGCCGACCGCCTACCCGACCTGGACCGGAACGATCAGCAACCTTCCGCCGAGCACCACCGTCGAGTGGAAATGCATCAAACGCCAGGAGGCGAACTACCCCGCAACGGCCGACCAGTGGGGTCCGGATCCGAACATCTCGTTCACCACACCGGCCACCGGCAGCGGCGGTACGACGAACGGAGGCTTCTGACCTACTTCGTCACCAGTGAACGGAGGAGGAACCCGACGTTGGCGGGCCGTTCCGCGAGCCGGCGCATGAAGTAGCCGTACCAGTCGTCGCCGTACGGGACGTAGATCCGCATCCGCGAGCCCTGGGAGCGCAGCTGCTCCTGGGTGCTCGTCCGGATGCCGTAGAGCATCTGGAACTCGAAGTCGTCCGATCCCTTGCCGTGCTGGTCCGCCAGGCGCAGGGCGGCGGCGATCATCCGCGGGTCGTGGCTGGCGACCATCGGGTAGCCGAGCCCGCCCATCAGGATGCCGAGGCAGCGTTCGTACGCGGCGTCGACATCGCTCTTCGCGGCGTGGGCGACGGTCTTCGGCTCGGCGTACGCGCCCTTGACCAGCCGGATCCGCGACCCCGCTCCGGCCAGGTCGCGGCAGTCGGCCTCGGTGCGGTACAGCATGGCCTGCAGCGCGACACCGACCCATGGGTGGTCCTTGCGGAGGTCGCCGAGGATGCCGAGGGTCGAGTCGACCGTGGTGTGGTCCTCCATGTCGAGGGTGACCGTCATACCGGCGCGGGCCGCGGCCGCGCAGATCGCGTACGCGTTGTCGGCGGCCAGCTCCTCGCCGCCGCCGGGCAGCGCCTGGCCCATCGCCGACAGCTTGAGCGACGCCTCGGAACCGGCCGCGAGACCGTGATCCGCGAGGAGCGTGATGAGCTGGAGGTAACCGTCGCGGGCAGCCTCGGCCTGCGCACGGTCGACGGTGTCCTCACCCAAGCGGTCGAGGGTGACGGCGAAACCGCCCGTGGTCAGCCGGCGGGTGGCCTCGACGGCCGCGCCGGCGTCGTCGCCGGCGATGAAGCGGGTCACGACCCGGCGGGTGACACGGGACTTGGTGACCATTGCCCGGACGCGGCGGCTCCGGGAGGCGGCGAGCAGAGCGGTACCGAGCATGGGTGGCTCCTTCGAGGTCAGATGACGGCACTGTAAGGAGCCTGGCCCGTCCGAAGCCTCATCCAGTTGGCAGGAAGCTGGAGCAAATCTTCATACAGCTGTCTAAACTGCCGCCATGGACCTCGACGAGCTGGTCGGTGCGATCTCCGACGTGTTCGGGACCCCGGCGGTCCTCGAAGATCGCGACTTCAACCTGGTCGCGTACAACACGCAGCCCAACGAGATCGACGCGGTCCGGGTCGGTTCGATCCTGCGGCGCCGGTCGACCGCCGAGGTCCGGAGCTGGTTCGAGCAGTTCGGTATCGCCGGCGCGACCGGCCCGGTCCGGACGCCGGCCGAGCCGAGCCTCGGTATCCTGCCCCGGCTGTGCCTGCCGGTGCGGTGGAACGGTGTGACCTACGGGTACTTCTGGCTCCTCGACCCCGAGGCCGGACTCGGTACGGCGCAGCAGCTCGAGGCAGCTGCGGCGGTCGCGCGGGAAGCGGGTGCCGTGCTCGCTCAGCGGGCCCGTGGCGGTCGCGACGCCTCGTTGCTGCTGACGAACCTGCTGGCGCCCGACGACGAGGTGTCGCGGCGGGCAGCGGACGAGCTCGACGGCCGCGGGCTGATTCGGCGTACGGCGACGGTCGTGGTCGTGCACGCGGAGCAGCCGCCGGGCGAACCGCGGGAGGTGATCCCGCTGAATCTCTGGTCGCTGCCACGGCACGTGATCGCGCTGTCCGGCGAGGGATTCACGACGTTGCTGCTCGACCTCGGCGTCGACCGGTCGTCGCGGATCGACCAGGCGATCGACCGGCTCCGGCAGCTGCATGCCCAGCGGCTGGGAGAGCAGGCCGCGAGCCGGTTGCTGGTAGGTGTGGGGGATCCGCAGCGCGGGCTGGCCCAGGTGCGGACCAGCCATGAACAGGCACGCCGTTCCGCGCAGGTCCTGGCCGCGGGTCCGGGGTCAGGTGTGGTGGCGCGCTGGTCGGAGCTCGGTGTGCGGCGGCTGGTTTCGTGCGGTCCGCATGCCGCGCTGGTGGACGCCGTACTGGATCCGCGGGCGCGACGACTCATCGCGGAGGGCGGCGAGCTGGTGCGTACGGCTCAGGTGTTTCTCGACAAGGCCGGGAACGTGCAGGAGCTGGCTGCTGAGCTGGCGATCCACCGTCAGACGGCGTACTACCGGTTGCGGCGGATCGAAGCCGTGACCGGCTTCGACCTGCGGCGTGGTGAAGATCGGCTGGTCCTGCATCTTGCCCTCACGATGGCGCCGCTGCTCACGGACGCGCCGGTGGAGGGGCCGTCGACTCGCGATAGATGAGGTGGTTGATGGTCCGGGTGGTGGGTTCCGGGATCGGCTCGCCGCGGATCTCGGCGACCAACCGGTGGACCGCCGCGCGGCCCTGCGCCTCGCGATCGACGGCCACGGTCGACAGCGACGGGGTGGCGAACCGGCCGATCTCCTCGTCGTCCCATCCGAAGACGCTGAGGTCGCCGGGCACGCTCCAGCCGCGCGAGAGGGCGCCGCGGATCACGCCCATCGCGACGACGTCGTTGGCGGCCACGACGGCGGTCACGCCGCAGTCGTCCGGCAGGCTGGTGATCGCGTCGAAGCCGGACTGTGCCGACCAGTCGCCGTCGACCGCGCCGACCGAGCGCAGCCCGAGCTCTTCGATCGTCTCCAGGTAGACGCTCTTGCGGTTGCGGGCCGAGGCGAAGTTCTGGGCGCCGGCGACGTGCAGGAAGGTCCGGTGCCCGAGCGAGACCAGGTACTCGACGATGTCGCGGACCTCGGTGGCGTCGGCGAGCTCGGCCAGCCCGTGCAGCTTGTCGTCGTACGAGCCGCTGACCACGATCGGCACCCGGTTCGACTTCTTGCCCTTGAGGCTGATCGGGGACAGGGCCAGGATGCCCTCGACCTGGCCGGAGCGCGCCAGCTCGTCGATGCGCGCCGACCGTTCCTGTGATCCGCCCTCGACGCTGACGATCTCGACCTGGTACCCCGCCTCGTGCGCCGTCCGCGAGGCCGCGGCGAGCAGCCGGCCGGGGAAGTGGGCGCCCGACGCGAGCACGATCGCGAGCCGGTTGGTGTGCCGGGTCCGCATCGACCGGGCGACCAGGTTGGGGCGGTAGTCGAGAGCCTTGACCGCGTACTCGACCTTGATCCTGGTCTTCGGCTTCAGGCTGTCCTTGTCCTGGAGGTACCGCGACACCGTCGTGTGCGACACCCCGGCCAGGCTGGCCACCTGGTGGATGGTCGCCGGCCGTTTGGACGCCGCGTCCGCCACGTTCCCCTCCTCGTGCCAGGCCGTCTCAGGCCGGGCAGCTTATCACCAGCGCTCGTCCGAATAGCGCGGCGAGGCCTTGACACCAAAAGTGGGCTGCGGTTAGCTACCGGCTCAGAAGTGGATCGATCACTTTTTTATCCGAGTACTGAAGGAGTGCCTGTGGCCGAAGCTGACACTGCTTCTCGGGTGCGTGATCCAGTGTGCGTGGACGCGGATTCCGGGGTTCGTAGCCAGGAGCGCAAGCGATCCCTGCTGTCCCGGCTGAGACGCGACTATCCCGTGCTTTTGCTGGCGATACCGGGCCTTCTCGTCCTGCTGGCGTTCCAGTACTACCCGCTCTGGGGCAACGTCATCGCCTTCCAGGACTATCAACCGTTTTTGGGAACGGCGAAGAGTCTGTGGTCCGGATTCGAGAATTTCTCCGTCATTTTCAATGGTGATCCGGAATTCCTCAATGCGGTCCGGAACACCTTGATTCTGACCGCTATCCAGACCGTGATCGTGTTTCCGGCGCCGATCGTCGTGGCGCTCGTTCTGCACAGCCTGCTGTCGAACAAACTCCGGCAGCTCGTGCAGACGATCATCTACCTGCCGCACTTCATGTCCTGGGTGATCGTGGTCGCGGTGTTCCAGCAGGTGCTGGGCGGGACCGGGATGATCAACAACTGGCTGCGCGGGCACGGGTACGACCCGATCCACGTGATCGGGAACGTCGAGGCGTTCCGGGCGCTGCTGACCTCGCAGGTGCTGTGGAAGGACACCGGCTGGGCGACGATCCTGTTCCTCGCCGTGCTGTCCCAGATCGACCGCGCGCTCTACGAGGCCTCGGCGGTCGACGGCGCGGGACGTTGGCGGCAGACCTGGCACGTCACGCTGCCCGGGCTGAAGCCGATCATCATCCTGCTGCTGATCCTCAAGCTCGGCGACTCGCTGACGGTCGGTTTCGAGCAGATCGTCCTGCAGCAGCAGGCCGTCGGCGTCGATGCCAGTGAAGTGCTCGACACCTACGTCTACAACAACGGCATTCTCGGCGGGAACTGGGGAGTGGCGGCCGCGGTCGGCCTGGTGAAGAGCGCCGTCGCCCTCGCTCTGGTGCTGTCCGCCAACAAGATCGCCCACCGCTTCGGCGAGGAAGGGGTCTACCGCGGATGAAGGCCAAACCAGCTCCGACGATGGTCGGCGGGATGCCGATGCCAGGGCTGACCGAGCGCATCGTCAAGGCGGTCTTCCTCACGGTCATCTGCGGGGTCGTCGTGTTCCCGTTCATCGGCGTGATCTCGACCAGCCTCGCGCCTGCCGAGGAGGTGACCAAGGCCGGCGGATTCGTCCTGTTCCCGACGCACGGGCTGGACTTCACGGCGTACCGCTCGATCCTGTCGGGCGGGACGGTCACCCAGGCGCTGCTGATCAGCGGCTTCGTCACGGCGGTCGGCACGGCGCTCGCGCTGGTGCTGACCTGCACGCTCGGATGGGCGCTGAGCCGCCGCGGCACGATCGGCAACAGGCCGCTGCTGCTGCTCGTGCTGATCAGCCTGCTGTTCAACCCGGGACTGATCCCGTCCTACCTCGTCGTCCAGCAGTTCGGGCTGCTCGACAGCCTGTGGGCGGTGATCGTGCCGGTCAGCGTCAGTGCCTTCAACGTCATCGTCGTCCGGGCGTTCTTCGTCGGGCTGCCCGCCGAGATCATCGACGCGGCCCGGATCGACGGCGCCTCCGAATGGAAACTGTTCCGGCACATCGGCCTGCCGCTGTCCAAGGCGGTCGTCGCCGTCGTCGGCCTGTTCTACGGCGTCGGCTACTGGAACAGCTTCTTCAACGCGTTGCTCTACCTCAACGACAGCAGCAAGTGGCCGCTGCAGCTGGTGCTGCGGACGTACGTCGTGAACGGCGTCGAGCTCGGCGGTCAGGACCTCGGGCTGGCGGGCGAGGCGGTTCCGCCGCAGACCTCGATCCAGATGGCGATCCTGATGATCTCGATCGTCCCGGTCCTCTGCGTCTATCCGTTCATCCAGCGGCACTTCGCCAAGGGCGTCCTCACCGGCGCCGTCAAGGGCTGACCCACAAGACCTGGAAAGTAGGTAACACCCATGAGTGTCTACGATGCACGGCCGCTGGGGCGCCGGGCGGTCCTCGCCGGCGGGGCGGCGCTGGGCCTGGCCGGTGCGGTCGGCTGCTCGAACGACGGCCGCGGGGCGTCGGGCGCGGGGAACGACGAGGCGGCGCGGTCCAAGATCCGGCCGGCGTACGAGCGGTACACCGGGGTCAAGCCTGACCTGGCCGGCGCCGAGTACAACATCCCGGACGCGTTCACCAAGTACCCGGCTGATCCGGTGCAGGCGATCAACGCGGCGCCGGGCGACGGCAAGCCGATCACCGTGACGACGTACACGAACACGCCGATCCCGCCGAAGCTCGAGCAGAACACGTTCTGGCAGGAGTTCAACAAGCGGGTGGGGTCGTCGGTGCAGGTGAACCTGACCCCGTCGGTGGACTACGACAAGAAGTTCGCCACCGCGGTCGCCGGCAACCAGTTGGGCGACCTGTTCGTGGTCGGCGCGATCGCGCAGACGCCGCAGATGCTGGCCGCGAAGGCGGTCGACCTGACGCCGCACCTGTCCGGGGACAACATCAAGAAGTACCCGTTCCTGGCGAACCTGCCCGAGGTGGCGTGGAACTCGGGCATCTTCGACGGCAAGATCTACGGCGTCCCGATCCCGCGTGGCGCGATCAGCTCCCAGGTGATGTACAGCCGCGGCGACATCCTGGCCACCGAGGGACTGCAGGCCGGGGTGAAGAGCGCCGACGAGTTCGTCGAGCTCTGCAAGGGCCTGACGAACAAGAAGCTGAACCGTTTCGCGCTGGCTTCCGCGCCGACGCAATTCGTCCGGAACATGTTCGAGATCCCGAACACCTGGAGCAAGGACGGCGACAAGCTGGTCAGCAACCTCGAGCACCCTGCGCACGAGGAGGTCTTCGGCATCCTGCAGAAGCTCTGGAAGTCGGGCTATATCCACCCGGACGCGTACGCCGGGCAGAACCTGGACCTGAAGACCCGGTTCTCGAACGGCTCCAGCCCGCTCGTCCAGGACACGTTCAGCGGCTGGCCGACGTACCTGCAGATGATGACCGACCCGAAGGCCGAGATCGCGATCATCGCGCCGCCGAAGCACGACGGCTCCGGGCAGGGCAAGACCTGGCTCGGCGCGCCGGCGATCGGCGTCACGGCGATCAGCAAGAAGGCCGAGGGCCGGGTCGAGACGTTGCTGGCCTACCTGAACTTCCTGGCGGCGCCGTTCGGCACGCAGGAGTACCTGTTCCGCAAGTTCGGTCTGGCCGGGGTGCACCACACGATGCAGAACGGCAGCCCGGTGCTCAACGCGAAGGGCTTCAGCGAGACCCAGCTCGGCCTGATGTACCAGGCCGACGCGCCCTGGACGATCTTCCTGCCCGGCAAGGAAGGCAGCGCCGAGAACCAGTTCAACGCGATGAAGTCGGTGTGTCCGACGGCGCTCGCCAACCCGGCTGCCGGCGTGTACTCCGAAACCAGCAACCGCAAGAACAAGCAGCTCAACGACGCGATCAACCAGGTCACCGACGACATCGTGCAAGGCCGTAAGCCCGTGTCGGCGTGGGCCACGGCAGTGAAGAAGTGGAAGAGCGACGGCGGCGACAAGATCGCCGAGGAACTCGCCCAAGCTCTGAAGGCCTCGCGCTGAGCAGCCGATCTGTTGCGGTCCCGCTGGGGCACTCACTAGTTGAGACTGTCCGCGACCTGTGGAAGGCCGGCGAGGTAACCTCGGAAGCGATGCAGTTGCTGCAGCGAGGGATCCTCACAGCGGACGCAGAACTCCGCGAAGCCAACACGGCCGGCCGTCTGCCGGCCCATCAGGACGTCCGCCTGACGCCGCCGACGGCGTCGGCACCACACAGACCATGACCCTCACCAGCGGGACGCACTCCGTCCAGCTCCAGCTACCTGCCCTGCCGAACTGGGACACCTGGTCGGACCACGACCTGGGCGTCGTCGGCCGACATCGGAAGGAACACCCTTGAACTCCAGCCAACCCATCCGCTTCGCCGCCGTCGGACTCGACCACGCGCACATCTTCGGCCAGGTCGCCGGCCTGATCAAAGCCGGTGCGACGTTCGCCGGGATGGCCACCGACGACCCGTCGGCGGCGGTCGCGGTCTCGGTCCGCGAGCGGTACCCCGACGTACCGTTCGTCGACGACCCGGACGAGCTGATCGCCGCGGACGGGATCGACCTGATCGTGACCGCCGCCGTACCGGACCGGCGCGGGCCGATCGCGGTCGCGGCGTTGCGGGCCGGCAAGGACGTGGTCGCGGACAAGCCCGGGTGCGTCACCCTCGAGCAGCTCGAAGAGGTCGAGAAGGCCGTCGCCCAGAGCGGCCGGTTCTGGTCGGTGACGTTCTCCGAGCGGTTCGAGGTCGCGTGCGTCGTCAAGGCCGGCGAGCTGGTCCGCGAGGGCCGGATCGGCACCGTGGTGCAGACGCTCGGCGTCGGCCCGCACCGGATCGGCGACCGCGGCCATCTGGCCGGTGGCGGCGGCCGCCCGGACTGGTTCTACGACAAGGCCCGCTACGGCGGCATCCTGACCGACATCGCCTCGCACCAGATCGACCAGTTCCTCTGGTTCACCGGTGCGCGGACCGGCGAGGTGGTGACCAGCTCGGTCGGGAACTTCGCCAACCCCGACGAGCCGGGGCTGCAGGACTTCGGCGAGATCCTGCTGCGCAGCGACAACGCCCAGGGCTACATCCGCGTCGACTGGTACACCCCGGACGGCCTGCCGACCTGGGGCGACGGCCGGCTGACGGTCCTCGGCACCGAGGGCTACATCGAGATGCGCAAGTACGTCGACCTGGAAGGCCGCCCGGGCGGCAACCACCTGTTCCTGGTGGACAACAAGGGCACGCACTACATCGACTGCTCGGACGTCGAGCTGACCTACTTCCCGGACCTGCTGCGCGACGTACGGGACCGGACCACGACGGCCGCGCCGCAGGAGCACACGTTCGAGACGATGCGGCTGGCCCTGACGGCGCAGCAGAACGCGACCGTCCGCGGAGCGGCCCGATGAAGGTCGCGATCGTCGGCTGCGGCAACATCAGCCACCGGCACGCCGAGGCGTACGCGAAGACGGGCCGGGCCGATCTGGTCGGGGTCGCCGACGTCGTCGAGGCCAAGGCGCGGGCGGCGGCGGAGAAGTACGGCGCGACGCCGTACGCGAGTGTGACGGAGCTGCTGGCGGCGGAGGATCCCGACCTGGTCTCGGTGACGACGCCGCCCGGCAGCCACGCCGAGATCGCGATCGAGGTCCTGGCGGCCGGCAGGTCGGTGCTCCTGGAGAAGCCGCCGGTGCTGAGCCTGGCCGAGCTGGACGAGGTCGCGCGGGCCGAGGAAGCGAGCGAGGGAGCGGTCTGGGTGGTGTTCCAGCACCGGCACGGGTCCGGGGCCGTCCGTGCCGCGGACCTGCTCGGCCGCGACGCGCTCGGTCGTCCGTTGGTCGCGGTCTGCGAGACGCTGTGGTTCCGGCCGCGCAGCTACTTCGATCCGGACTGGCGCGGCACCTGGGTCGGCGAGGGCGGAGGGCCAACGCTCGGTCACGGCATCCACCAGATCGACCTGCTGCTGCATCTGCTCGGACCGTGGCGGACGATCACCGCGTCCGCGGTCCGGCTGGAGCGTCCGGTCGAGTTCGAGGACGTCTCGACGGCCTTGGTGACCTTCGAGAGCGGCGCGGTCGCGACCGTGGTGAACAGCCTGCTGTCGCCCCGGGAGCTGAGCCGGATCCGGATCGACACGTCCGGTGGAACGCTCGAGGTGAACCACGTCTACGGCTACTCCGGCCGGGACTGGACGTTCCATCCGGCACCTGACGCGGCCAAGGCAGCCACGCTCGGCCTCGATCCCGGTGTCCGGCAAGCAGACGGCCTGCTCGTCGGTACGGCGGAGTCCGGGGCCGCGGCCGACCCCTGGGCCGCGTTGGCCGGCGAAGACGTGCCGAGCAATCACGACGCCCAGATCACCCGGCTGGTCGACGACCTGCTGAGCGGTCGCACCCACGAGACCACGCTGGCGAGCACCCGGCCGACGATGGAGTTCGTCACGGCCCTCTACGCGTCGTCGATCACCGGCGGGCCGATCCACCGGACCGACCTCACCCCGGCCCACCCGTTCTACCGCGCACTCCACGGCAACCTCCCGAAACCCCAGGTCACCGAGTCGTTCCTGCCGTGATCCGGCTGGAGGACTACGCGGGCGGCGCGTGGGCCTTCCAGGACGCGCTGCGCACCGACCCGGAACCGGAGATCGTCACCTTCAGCGCGCCGTACTGCGGGTACCCGTTCCACTCGGCGCGCGATCGGACGAAGGCGTCGCCGTTCTCGACCGAGGCCCTGCCGATGCACGGCCTGTACCGCTGGCACCTGCCGGACCCGATCCACTTCACCGACCGCCTCAAGGTCACCGTCCAGCAGATCGGCGCCTGGGACCACGGCCTGTTCGAACGCCAGGACGACATCGCCACCACGGCGTACTGGTACCAACTCCCACCCCACAACCCGTTCCCGCCACTGCCCGAACCCCGCTCCCGCCACCCCCGCTAGGCGACGCTCTGGCGGTCGGCCCTCATTGCGGACGCTCGCGGATGACGTCGGGGGCGGACTTGTCGAGGCGGAGGCCCTGGAACCGGGGGTGCCGGAGCATGCCGTCGCGGGTCCATTCGGAGAAGGCGATCTGGCCGACCAACTGGGGTTTCACCCAGTGCACCCGCCGCCGGGGAAGCTTGCCGTCGGCAAAGGGCGGCTCGTCCTGCTCCAAGGTGCGGAGCTTGCGGGCGAGCTCGTCGAGCGTGCGCCGGTCGTAGCCGGTGCCGACCTTCCCGGCGTACCGGAGCTCGTCGCCCTCGTAGTAGCCGACGAGCAGCGCCCCGAACCCGGACCGGGTGCCCTGGGGATCGGTGAAGCCGCCGATCACGAACTCCTGCGCGCTGACGCACTTGAACTTCAGCCAGTCCTTGGACCGGCCGGAGGTGTACGTCGAGTCCGCCCGTTTGGCGATCACGCCTTCCCAGCCTTGGCGGCACGCGTGTTCCCAGTAGGCGACGCCGTCGCGGTTGCGATGCGCGGTGTAGCGGAGCGGGTCGGTGTACGAAACAAGCTCCCGAAGCGCGGCCTTGCGCTGCCGGAGCTCGACCCCGGTCAGGTCGCGGCCGTCGTGACGGAGGACGTCGAAGAGGTAGAGGTACACCGCGACGGTGCTGTGGCGAGCCTTGTCCGGGTTGCCGACCTGCATCCGTCGCTGCAGCCGCGCGAAACTCGTGGCGTGGCCCGCGAACGCGACGATCTCGCCGTCGAGGACGAAATCGCCCTTCTGCGCCGCGAGAGCGTCCACCAGCTCCGGGTAGCTGTTGTTCAGCTCGTGCCGGTTCCGCGAGTACAACGACACCCTGCCGCCCGTCCGATGGACGAGGCACCGGACGCCGTCGAGTTTCCGCTCGTAGATCCACTCGGCGTCGGAGAACCGCTCGCCGGTCAGCGTCGCGAGCATCGGCGGGATCCACGGTCCGGAAACAGAGCGTTCACGGTGCGCCACCAGCTTCTGGTGCCCAGCGCCCGGTTTCGCATGCGTCGTAGGTTCGGCCGAGCGTGGGGCGCCGAGGTTCAGCGGCGGGGGCCGAGCGGGTCGTCGGCCGGCGGCGTGGGGGAGCGGCGGGTGGTGTTGGTGAGGGACCGTTCGGGGAGCCAGATGACGAAGGTGCTGCCGACGCCGAGCTCGGAGTGCAGCGTGACGGTGCCGCCGTGGGACTCCGCGATCTGGCGGACGATCGCGAGCCCGAGACCGGCCCGCCGCTGGCCGGTCGACGGCACCGTCGCGGGCGACTGCTGCTGGCCGGCGCGGTAGAACCGGTCGAACACGCGGTCGGCGTCGTCGGCCGCGATCCCCGGGCCCTCGTCGCGGACCGCGATCCACGCCCAGCCGTTGCGGCTTCCGACCGCGAGCACCAGTTCGCTGTCCGCTTGATCCCGACGAGCGCGGACTGGCAGCCCACGCTCAAGGCGGGCGCCGCCGCCGTTGCCTAC
>NZ_JBSGFZ010000018.1:0-202278 GCF_053603655.1 Kribbella sp. NPDC004138 | reverse complement strand
CGCGAGCGCCGTGGTCCAGTAACCGGTGCCGGCGGCAACTTCCAGCACCGACCGGCCGGCGACGAGCGGCGGCAGGAGGGCCCGCAGGCGGGCCAGGTCCTCCTGCCGTTCCGGCTTGTCGTACACCGCGTCGTACTCCTGGGCACGCTCGCGGTAGTAGTCGGCGAGCTCACTCACGGGTTCGGAGTTTCGGTGCCAGGTTCGGTGCCAGCTTCGGTGTCAGCAGGAACGCCCCGGCGTAGAGCAGCGCGGCGATGATCAGCAGGCCGTGGAAGCCGATGATCAGCGCGGCGTACTCCAGGCAGCCGCCGAGCATCGCGCCGAGCAGGTTCGCGCCGAACGACGCCGTCCCGTCGGCGGTGTCGGTGAACCGCTTCGCGAAGATCACGTTCGCCGCGAAGATCGGCGTGAACGCGATCAGTACGGCGACCAACGCCCGTAGCCCGACCGGCATCGACAACAGCCAGCTGTCCGGGAACACCCACGACAACGCGAGCCCGCCGAACAGGATCGCGAACATCACCTTGATCGGTGGTGTCTTGAACCGCCTCGTCACTTCGACCGCCGCGAGCACCGCCACCAGCACCCCGGCGAAGACGATCGCGTTCACGACCCACGTCGTACCGAACAGCAACGCGAAGCCGGTGATGCTCTTGGTTTCCAGCAACATGAACCCGGCGCCGAGCAGGAACAGGTCCGCGTACGGGCGCATCCGCCGGTACGACGCGCCGCCGCCCGCGATCCCGACACCGACGAGGCCGGCGACCAGGATCAACCCGAGCGTCACCAGGTACAGCGACGGGATCCGGTCGGTGAACAGGTACAGGAACGGGCGGTTGTCGGTCGCGGGCGGCGGCGTCTGCGCGGTCGCCCCCGGCCATTCGGCGGCACACGTCTGGTCCTGCTCGGTCAGACCGACCGTGACCACTGCCTGCTGCAGGCCGTCGCCGATCTTGTCGACACACGGCTTGTGGCCGAACGCCTGCTCCGCCGTCGACGCCAGCCGGTCGATCAGCCAGGTCTCGCGGTAGTAGTTGTACATAGCGAACGCGCCACCCGGGTTCAGGTGCTCCTTCGCGGACTCGAACGCCTGCTGGGTGAACAGGTAGCTCTCCAGCCGCAGCGAGCTCGCGCCGTTCACCAGCGTCAGCGAGTCCGGCAGCGCCAGCAGGATCAGGTCGTACTTCTTGTCCGTCCGGGACAGGAACGCGCGCCCGTCGTCGATGTGCGAGCTCACCCGCGGGTCCTGGTACGGACGGTCCGGGTGCAGCGCCTTGCCGAGGTCGCGGATCCGCGGGTCGATCTCGACCGCGTCGACGTGCTGCGCGCCCTTCTTCAGCGCGATCGCCACGTCCGAGCCGGAACCGGCGCCGATGATCAGCACGTTCTTCGGCTGCTTGCCGGCGTTCGCCCGCTCGTACGGCAGCCCGTACTGCGGCTCCCACTGCAGCCGCGCGTCGGCCGGGATCGCCTGCTGGTGCGGTACGCCGTTCACGGTGATGGTCAGCAGCGGCACACCCTCCCAGGTGTACTGCTTGGTCTGCACCTTGTAGTACGGCGACCAACTGTTGTCGGGCTTGGTCGACTCGTGGAACAGCACGCCGAGCATCACGATCAGCGGCGACAGCACGAGCGCGGCACTGACACCGGTCGCGACCGCGCGGCGGCCGGAGAACGCCGCGGACCGCGGGATCATCAGCGCGGCGAACGCGAGCGTGACGATCAGCCCCCACCAGATCGGCGGCGCGCCCAGGAACGACAGCCCCGTGAACGCCGCGATCCCGACCAGGCTGCCGACCAGGTCGAACCGGTACGCCGTCAGGCGCGGCAACTCCCCGAAACAACGGCCGACCAGCTCGGCCGGACCGGCCAGCACCACGGCGGCCGCGACGAAGATGACCGGCAGGATCACCCAGACCGGCGGGCCGGTGGTGTTCAGGCTGGTGAAGTAGATGACGCTGGACGAGCTGCCGCGATTGACGGTGACCGGCTTCCACGCGATCACCAGGACGAGCAGGCCCAGCATGATCGGCGAGTAGTACGGCAGCCGTTTGGCCCGTCCGGAGCGGAGCACGCCGATCCCGATCCCGAGGAACGAGCCGAGCAGCACGAAGTTCGAGAAGTAGCTGAGATGGACGACGTTCGAGCCGGTCCAGCGGATCAGCGCGAGCTCGACGAACAGCATCAGCGCACTGGACGCGACCAACCGGGTCCGAACTCCGAACGGGCTCGGCCAACCGGTTGTGACGACTTGATCAGTAGCGGAGTCGACTGCCATGCGGGGCGACGTTACCGGATATCGAAGTGGTCTGCGTCACCCCGCAGGCATCGTCACCGTATGTCAGTGGCGGCGGGCCGGCTTGGGGAGTTCGCAGCCCGTCTTGTTCAGGTCGATGGTGCGGTTCGCGGTCAGGCAGGTGTAGAGCCACCAGGTCTGCTGGCCGTACGCCGCGCCCTGGTCGACCGTGACGTTGCCGTCGGCGTCCACCTCGCACGGGTTGTTGATCGTGCACTGCTGTCCGTCCTCGTTACCGGTGTTGTTGACCCCGATGACCTCGCCGGTCGAGGTGCTGACCACGGGCGATCCCGACGTACCGCCGATGGTCTCGCAGCCGGGCTGCTGGTACTTGATCGAGTTCTGCCAGGTCCAGTCGCCTTCGCGGAGCTGCGGGATCGTCGCCTGCACCGAGCAGGTGTAGATCCGCTTCCAGTACCCCGACACGACCGCCATGCCGGCGCCGTCCGCGGGGCCTTGTTTGGCCAGCGTCAGCGGGGTCACGTTCAGGCGGGTCTTGATCGAGGCATAGGTCTCGTTGACCTGGTAGACGATCATGTCGGTCTTGGTCATCGTGCCGAACAGGATCTTCTCGGCGCGGATCGTCCCGGCCCGGCTCGAGTCCGGCTTGAGCAGCGTGATCGAGCGCGTCGACGTCTTGTTCACCAGGACCTGGCCGGGCTGCAGGAAGCCACCCTCGTAGCAGTGCCCGTTGGTCAGTACCAGGGCCTTGTCGGTGGAGACCGACTCGGCGTACCGAACGAGGGAGGCGGAGCAGTTGCTGAGCGCTGCGATCCCGGTGAAGTCGGCGCCGGGTGCCGCGGCGTGGGCGGAGCTCGTGCCGAGGAGGGTGGTGCTCGCGACCGCGGTGGCAGCCAGAAGCGTACGGAACAGTTTCATGGGGCGGTTTCCTCACTGTTTGGGCTTGAAGACTTCGTAACGCATCCCGCCGCCGCCGACCATCACAGCCGTGTGAAGCAGGGTGAGATCAGGGGTTTTCCTGCGCTCCGTGTCAGGACTGCTACTCTTCGTCTCCGGATCCGCCCGGTCTCGAACCAACGCCTGCCCCGGCACGTCATACGGAGTGACGAGGAACGACAAGGTACGGTCGGCAGTGCCCGCCCGGAGGACTGCGTTGGATTTTCAGGGGAAGGACGTCATGCCGCAGGAGAAGCCAGACCTGCGCAATCTCCGCGAACCGGTGCGGTTCAAGCGTGCGCTGGCCTTGCTGTTCATGACCCTGGTGCTGCCCGGGTCGGCCCAGATCGTAGCGGGCAGCCGGAAGGCCGGCCGCTGGGCCTGGCGGGTGGTCGCCGGCCTGGTCGCGATCGTGGTCTTCTTCATCGTGCTCGGCCTGATCTGGCGGTCCGGCACGATCAACATCCTGGCCCGCCCGGGCACCCTGCGGATCGTCCAAGTGCTGCTGATCGTGCTCGCGATCGGCTGGGCCGCGCTGTTCGTCGACGCGTACCGGATCGCGCAGCCGCTGACGCTCGAGCGCAACCACCGGCTGATCGCCAGCATCCTCGACGGCGTGCTGATCTTCGTCGTCGTCGGCGCCCTGATCTACGCCAGCGTGATCGTGAACACCCAGCGCGACTTCGTCGCCAGCGTGTTCGGCAACGGGCAGAAGTCGAAGGCCGAGAAGGGCCGCTACAACGTGCTGCTGATGGGCGGCGACTCCGGCGCGGACCGGATCGGCACCCGGCCGGACAGCATGACGGTGGCCAGCATCGACGCGGACACCGGCCGGACGGTCCTGATCGGCCTGCCGCGGAACCTGGCCAAGGTCCCGTTCCCGGCCGGTACGGCGATGGCCAAGCAGTTCCCGGACGGCTTCCACTGGAAGAACTGCGGCGCCGAGTGCCTGCTGAACGCGGTCTACACCTACGCCGCCGGTCACAAGAACCTGTTCCCCGGCGACCCGAACCCCGGTGAGACCGCGACCACCCAGGCCGTCGAGGCGGTCACCGGGCTGAAGATCAACTACTACGTGCTGATCGACCTGGCCGGCTTCCGCGACCTGCTGAACGCGGTCGGCGGGATCACGCTGGACATCGGCAAGCGGGTCCCGATCGGCGGCGGCAGCTCGCCGATCAAGGGCTACATCGAGGCCGGCAAGAACCAGCACCTGGACGGGTACCACGCGCTCTGGTTCGCCCGGTCCCGGGCCGAGTCGTCGGACTACGAGCGGATGGCGCGGCAGAAGTGCGTGATGTCCGCGATGCTCAACCAGCTGTCGCCGTCGACCGTGCTGACCAAGTTCCAGGGCATCGCGTCGGCCAGCAAACAGGTGGTCAAGACGAGCATCCCGGCGGGCGAGCTGGGCACCTTCACGGATCTCGCGCTGGACGCGAAGAAGCTGCCGGTGTCAAGCTTCTCCGCGGTCCCGCCGTTGATCCACACCGGCGACCCGGACTTCGCGCTGATCAGGACCAAGGTCGCGGAGGTGATCGCGAAGTCCGAATCGCTGGACAAGGAGGGCTCGGGAGGAGACGGTAAGACTTCGAGCACTCCGAGTAGCAGCAAGCCGACCAGCAGCAGTACCACGAAGAAGCCGAGCACGAGTACCACGAAGAAGCCGACAAGCTCACCGACCACACCCGCCACCGGCGTCGACGACGTCGCATCGATCTGTAAGGCCTGACCTGATATGCCGCTGTCCCACTGGCCACCTGTGTCTGTCGTGATGCCCGTGCTGAACGAGGAACGCCATCTCGAGGAGGCGGTCGGCCGCGTCCTCGACCAGGACTACCCCGGTGACCTGGAGGTCGTCCTCGCGATCGGCCCGAGCAAGGACCGGACCCAGGAGATCGCGGACAAGCTGGCCGAGAAGGACCACCGGATCAGCATCGTGCCGAACCCGACCGGCAAGACACCGGCCGCGCTGAACGTCGGGATCGCGCACGCCAAGCACGACATCCTGGTCCGCGTCGACGGGCACGGCGCGCTCACCGACGGGTACATCACCCGCGCCGTCGAGGTGCTGGAGGAGAGCGGCGCGGACAACGTCGGCGGCGTGATGGCCGCCGAGGGCCGGACCCCGACCGAGATGGCGGTCGCCTGCGCGTACCGCTCCCGGCTGGGCCTGGGCGCGTCCACGTTCCACCAGGGCGGCACGGCCGGCCCGGCCGACACCGTGTACCTCGGCGTGTTCCGGCGGGCCGCGCTGGAGCGGGTCGGCGGCTTCGACGAGACCATGCACCGCGCCCAGGACTGGGAGCTGAACTACCGGATCCGCAAGACCGGCGGCCTGATCTGGTTCAGCCCGGACCTGTCCGTCACATACCGGCCGCGCTCCTCGCTGTCCGCGGTGGCCAAGCAGTTCTTCCACACCGGCCAGTGGCGCCGCGAGGTGATCCGCCGGCACCCGGAAACCGCCAGCAAGCGCTACCTGGCACCGCCGGTCGCGGTCATCGGTCTGGCCGTCGGCACGATCCTCGGCATCATCGGCCTGGCCACCGGCATCAGCTGGCTCGACATCGGCTTCCTGGCCCCGCTGGGCTACGCACTACTGCTCATCTTCGGCTCCGCGATGGAAGGCCGCTACCTGCCCTGGAAAGCGCTCTTCTGGATGCCACTGGTCTGCGCAACCATGCACGTCTCCTGGGGCCTCGGCTTCCTGATCGGCCTCCGCGAACGCCCCAAGGCCGTCTAGCCCGCTCGGGTGGACTTGATGTAGGCCGCGACGACCTCGTCGACCGGGCCGTCGAGCTTCAGTACGCCCGCGTCCAGCCAGAGGGCGCGGTTGCAGGTCTCCTGGACCACGTCGAGGCTGTGGCTGACCAGGAACACCGTGCCGGCCTGGTCGCGGAGCTCCTTGATCTTGCGCTCCGACCGGACCCGGAACTCGGCGTCGCCGGTCGCCAGCGCCTCGTCGACGAGCAGGATGTCGTGCGTCTTCGCCGACGCGATCGCGAACTTCAGCCGGGCCGCCATGCCGGAGGAGTACGTCGACATCGGCAGGTCGATGAAGTCGCCGATCCCGGAGAAGTCGACGATCTCGGCGTACCGGCGCCGGATCTCGTCCCCGGACATCCCCATCGCCAGACAGCCGAGGACGACGTTGCGGTCGCCGGTGAGGTCGTTCATCATCGCCGCGTTGACGCCGAGCAGCGACGGCCGGCCGCCGGTGTAGACGGCCCCGGACGCGGGCGGCAGCAGGCCGGCGATCGCGCGCAGCATCGTCGACTTCCCGGAGCCGTTGCGCCCGATCACGCCGATCGCGTCGCCCTTGTACGCCGTGAAGCTGACTCCTTTGACCGCGTGCACCTCGCGGATCGTCGGCCGGTCCTGGCGCTTCACGATCCGGCGCAGCGCGGTCGCCGCCGTGCCCTTGCCGCCTTGGCCGGCGATCACCTTGTAGATGATGTCGAGGCGGTCGGCGATGACCGTCGGTTCAGCCTCGGCCATAGCGGTCCTCCGCCTGCCAGAAGTACACGAAACCGGCCGCGAGCATCACGAACGACCAGATGATCGCGATCGTCCACGCGTGCGGCAGCTGGTTCGCCTCGTGTTCGGAGAGCAGCGAACGCCGGACGATGTCGATGTACGCCGAGATCGGGTTGAGCGCGAGCACCTTGATCACCCAGCCGGGCGCGTCGACCTGGGCGAGTTTGGCCGGCAGCGAGAAGAAGATCCCGGACGCGTACAGCCAGGTCCGGGTGATGAACGGCAGCAGCTGGGTGATGTCGGAGACGAACGTCCCGATCCGCGCGAAGACCAGCGTGATCCCGACGTTGAACATCACCTGCAGCAGCATCGCCGGGACGACGAGCAGCCAGCGCCAGGCCGGGCCGTCGGTGAAGCCGACGACCACGAACAGGATGCCGAGCGACACCAGCATCTGGTTCAGCTCGTTCAGCACGTAGGCCAGCGGCAGAGTCGCGCGCGGGAAGTGCAGGGTGCGGATCAGGGACAGGTTCAGGGCGAGCGAGCGCGACCCTTCGGTCATGCAGCGCTGCGTGAACGTGAAGACGAAGATCCCGCTGAGCAGGAAGGCGACGTAGTTGTCGATCCCGTTCTTCGTGCCGAGCAGCACACCGAAGGCGAGGTAGTACACCGCCGCGTTGAGCAGCGGGGTCAGTACCTGCCAGATCGATCCGAGGCGCGCTCCGGCGTACATCGCATAGGTGCGGGCGGCGGCGTAGCTGACGACGAACTGGCGCCGGCTCCACAACTCCTGCAGGTACGCCCCGAACGGCGGCCGCACCGAACTCCTGGAGAGCCCATGACGTCGAGCCAGCGCCGCTGCGTCGGTCACCCCTGTCTGCTCTGCGGCGGTCGGCATTGCGCCAATGTACTGCGGTGGGTGACGTCGTGGTGACTCAGGTCAGGCCACTAAGCGGGCTCTCAGCTTGTCCAGGTCGGCCGCGGTCAGACCACCGTGCCGCAGGTATGCCTCCGGTCCACCGTACCGGTCGTCCAGATGCCGCAGGATCGCGACGATCGACTCGGCGCGGGTGTCGCGGAACTCGATCATCTCCGGGTGCCTGGACGCGTTCGGTTCCTCGGCGAGTTGCTCGGCCAGCCAACCCGCGAGCCGCGACTGGGTGAGGTAGTAGTCGGCGACGATCTCCTCCTCGGGGACGCCGGCCACGCTCAACGCCAGCGCCACGACCATGCCGGTGCGGTCCTTGCCGCCGTGGCAGTGCACGACCACCGCGCCGTCCGGCTCGTCCGCGATCGCCTTCACCGCGGCTGCGAACAACTCCGGGCGCTGGTCCAGCATCCACGTGCACGCCTCGACGATGGTCGGCTGCCCGTGGTCCGGGTCCGCCGGGTCGGCCAGCCGCTGCCGCACCGCCAGCGCCGTACCGGTGAACGGCGTCGGCGCGATCGCGACCTCACCGTCGCCGCGCAGGTCGAGGATCCTGCTCACGCCGGACCGCCGGACGGCCTCGACGCCGTCCGCGGTCAGGTACTGCAGGCTGTCCGCACGGATCAGCACGCCCTCGCGCACCGCCCGCCCGTCACCGGTCGGCAGGCCGCCCACGTCGCGGACGTTGCGGCACCCGGGCCAGTCGAGATCCATCGCCGTCACCTGTCCTGCGGCCGGTCGTCGGAGCGGTCGTCGGGTCGATCCTGCGGGCGGTCCGGATTGGGCCCCGGGTGGTACGGCGGTGGCGGCGGGAAGGTGTGCTGCTGCTGCGGCGGCATCGGCGGGTAGTAGTTGCCTGGGGCACCGGGCTGCCCAGGGAAGGTGTTCGCCGGGCGTTTGCGCCGGGCGGCCTTGACCGCGCCGACGGTGAGCAGCGTGATGCCGAGCCCGATGAAGATCAGGAACGAGAAGACGGTGCCGAGGATCGAGAGCACGAACGCGACCACCGACGACCGCGGCCCGGCCGCGTACGTCGCGCTGGTCTCGTCGTCGGTGCACGAGATGCTGTAGTCCCCGGCCGGCACGGTCTGCGTCGACCGGGCGACGACGTACCAGCTCTCGCCGTTGATCGTGATCGTCTCCGACCCGCTCGGCGGCTTGATCGGTACGTCGTTGCCGTTCGCGTCCTGGACCTCGCACGGCGGGGTCAGCACGGGGACCGACGCGTAGATCGTCAGTCCTTCTTTCGTCAGGTGGACGACACCGTCCTCGATCGGCTGCGGTGTCCGCGGCGCGGTGACGACGATCCGCCAGACGAAGAACCCCACCACGATCGCGCCGATCACGAAACAGGCGACCGCGAGCTTCGGCAGAACCGACTTCTTGGGCGCTTCGGGTGCCGGCGGATACATCGTCATACCCGCACGGTAGCCGCTACGAGGGCTGACGGGTGAGCGTCAGGTCGTCGCCGTAACCGGATCCGGCGCCCGCGCGGGTGAAGCAGTACACGGTCGCGGTCGTGCTGCTCAGGCCCGCTCGACGGGTAGAGCACCGGCGAGACAGCGTACGCGCGGAGGCGATCACGCTCAGGTGCACTACCCAGCCTGCGGACACCTCCTGTCCGCCTTGTCGGCTCAGGGCACGCCGAGCAGGCGGAGGCCGGCGGCGGTGGCGGCGGCTGCGACCACGACGAGGACGAACGGTGCTCGGCGCCAGGCCAGCACACCGCCTACCAGTACGCCGGCCGGGCGCGCGACGCCTGCCGGACCGTGGCCGTCCGTCAGGGCGGACGTGGCCACCAGCGCGGTGAGCAGGATGATCGCGGCCGCGGCGAGCAGTTGCTGCGCCCGCTCCGGCACCTCGAACCGGCTCCGCAACGCCGGCCCCGCGAACCGCAGCGAAAAGGTGCCTACGGCAAGTATTCCGATGCCGATCAGCAGCAGTGGTGTGTTGTTCATCGGGTGACCTCCACGGCCGGCTTCTCGGCGCGGTAGAACAGCAGGCCCACCAGGGCGAACAGAACCGGCAGACCGGCCGGCAGGAACGGCGTTACCGCCAGCGCGACCACGACACCGACGAGAGCCGCCGTTCGCGTCGACCGATCCCGCAGCGCGGGCAGCACCAGCGCCAGCAGTACGGCCGGGAACGCCGCATCCAGACCGAACACGTCGGTGTCGGTGATCACCGAGCCGGCGAGGCCGCCGGCGACGACGCCGATGTTCCAGCAGACGAAGATCCCCAGGCCACCGGCCCAGTACGCCGCCCGCTTGTGCTTCAGGTCGTCCTGGCCCATCGCGAACGCGACGTTCTCGTCGGTCATCACGTGACTGCCGAGCCAGCGCCGCCACCCGCCGCCGATCACGTCGCTCACCGCCAGCCCGAACGGGACGTGCCGGCTGTTCACCAGCAGACCCGCGACCATCGCCGCGATCGGACTCCCGCCGGCCGCGACGATCCCGACGAACAGGAACTGCGACGCGCCCGCGAAGACCACGACCGACAACAGGATCGGCACCCACAACGGCAGCCCGCCGCCGACGCTGATCGCGCCGTACGACAGCCCGACGACACCGTCGGCCAGGCAGACCAGGCCGATGTCGCGGGCGAGTCCCGGATCGAGTGTTCGCCAGATCGAACGCATGGGCATTATGATGAACACCTCGCCACGCGTTCGTCAAGCCGAACAAATAGACCGATGGAGCGAACAATGGACTCCCGCGCACCCTTGGACGTCATCGCCGCATCCCTCCGCCGGCACCGGGCCCGGGCCGGCCTGTCGCTGACCGAGGTCGCGAAGCGCGCCGGGGTCGCCAAGTCCACGCTGTCGCAACTCGAGTCCGGTACCGGCAATCCGAGCGTCGAAACCCTGTGGGCGCTGGCCGTCGCACTCGACACCCCGTTCGCCGCGCTGCTCGACCCGCCGCGCCCGAAGGTGCAGATCATCCGCGCCGGCGAGGGTCCGGCGATCTACTCCGACCACGCCGACTACAGCGCCACACTGGTCGCGTCCAGCCCGCCGAACGCGCGCCGCGACATCTACCGCATCGTCGCCTCGCCGGGCCCCGGCCGGAAGTCGGAGCCGCACATGCCCGGCGTCGTCGAGCACGTCGTCCTCGGCTCCGGCCGCGCCCTCGTCGGCCCGCTCGACGACCCGGTCGAACTCCGCCCCGGCGACTACATCGCCTACCCCGGCGACCTCCCGCACATCTTCCAGGCCCTCGAGGACGGCACGGCGGCAACGCTCGTTTCCGAGCACGTGTAACGTTAACTGCTCACCTCTGGACATTTGTGTGCAGTTCTGCGCATCATCAGCTCAGAGAGCTCTCTGGTCGAAGTCCGCCCCACTTCGCTTGGAGGTAACACCCCGATGAGACTCAAGTCCTTGCTGGTGTGCGCCCTGCTCGGCCTCGCGGCCGCCCTGGTTCCGACCTCGCAGGCCGCCGCCGTCGGCGTCACACCCGGCACCTACGTCAACTACACGTTCGACACTCCGTCACTCACCCAGGCCGAGTTCCGGATGACGATCAATGCCTCCCCCGGTCGCGCGAACGTCTACTGGTCCAACCAGTTCGCCTTCACCGGCGGCGACGTCGGCGGGTACACCGGCATGCAGACCCACCGCGACGGCGGCGGCATGTTCCTGTACTCGCTCTGGAACTCCACCGACTGGAAGGCCGGGGACGCCGGCACCTACTGCATCCGCTTCCAGGAGGACGGCACCGGCGGCAGCTGCCGCCTCGACCAGGCCCCCACCGCGGGCCACACCTACGCGTTCGCCGTCGCGAGCGAAGGCAGCGGCTGGTACGGCGTGACGGTCCGCGACCTGACCGCCGGTACGTCGTTCAAGCTCGGCAGCCTGCAGACGGGATCCGGCAACACCATCAGTACGTCGGGCATGGTCAGCTGGACCGAGTACTTCGACTGGAACAACGACAAGGCGACCTGCGACGACGAGCCGTACTCGAAGCTGACGATGAGCGCGCCGACCAGCGGCAGCCTCACCGCCCACTTCACCGGCACGTCGGAGAGCAGCGGTTGCGCCGCCGACAGCCAGGTCACCCTGAACGGCTCGACCGCCGTGCAGGAGAACGGCATCGGCAACTCGGCGTCGGGCGACATCCGCGGCAGCGGTGGCTGCCTGGATGTCTCCGGCTCCGACGGGACGACGATCCTGCTGTACAGCTGCACCGGCGGGAACAACCAGAACTGGGTGCACGCGCAGAACAGCACGTTCCACGCCCTGTTCAGTTGCCTCGACGCGAGCGCCACGCAGGCCGGCTCGGTGATCCTCTACAGCTGCCACGGCGGCACGAACCAGCAGTGGACACTGCCCGGCGACGGCACGATCCGCAGCGGCGGCCGCTGCCTCACCGCGCCGGCCACACTCGGCAACGCCGTAACCGTTGCTACATGCAACAACTCGGCCGCGCAGCGCTGGACGTTCTGAAAACACCGCGACGCCCGGGACAGCGATCCCGGGCGTCGCGAAGTACCACTGCTAGATCTTGCGGCCGACCGCGCCGACGATGCACTCCTCGACCTGGTTCAGCGGCTTGAGCCGCGGGCCGTCCGGCCACCAGTCGTCGCAGAGCACCAGGCCCGGGTCGACCAGCTCCTGGCCGGGGAAGAACTCCATCAGTTCCGCGCGGGTGCGGAACCTGCCGCTGCCCATCGGGCTGTGGATGAACTTCTCCTCCATCTGCTGGGCGACCGCCGAGTGCTCCGGAGTCTCCGGGTCGAAGAAGTGCGAAATCGCCGTGTACGACCCGGGCACCACCGCGTCGACGTACTTCTGCATGATCTGCGCACCTTCGGTGCCGATGTAGTGGTGCAGCGTGCCGGCCTGCATCACCGCGATCGGCTGGCTGAAGTCCAGGAAGTCCCGGACCTCGGGCTTGCTCAGCACCTCGTCCGGGTCGAAGATGTCGGCGCTGACGAACAGGGTGTTCTCGTTCTCCTCCAGCAGCGCCCGGCCGTGCGCGAGCACCACCGGGTCGTTGTCGATGTAGAGCACCTTCGCCTCCGGCACGAGCCGCTGGACGACCTGGTGGGTGTTCTCGGCGGTCGGCAGGCCGGACCCGCAGTCGAGGTACTGCGTGATCCCCGCCTGGCCGGCCAGGAACCGGCAGGCGCGGATCAGGAAGTTCCGGTTCGACCAGGCCAGGTCCTGGGCCTGCGGCGCGGCGGCCTGGACCCCACGCAGCACCTCGCGGTCGACCTCGAAGTTGTCCTTGCCGCCCAAGAAGGCGTCGTAGACCCGGGCGATGCTGGCCCGGGTGGTGTCCACGCCGACCGGGATCGAACTGGGTGCCTTGGTGGCGTCGACCATCAGTAGAACCTCGCAGAGGGTGATCGGGGAGTCTGTGCGTCCGACTCTACTGACCGTAGGGCGACATGAACACACCGTGCAGGCCCGGTGCGGGATCGCGATCTGTTGTGAAATGATCAGCTGTTGGTAACGGACACACGGCGGGGAGGCGAGCGGGTGACCGAGCCGGGCGCGTACGGCGGCCCGACCGCCCTGCGCATCATGCTCGGCGTGCACCTGCGCCGGCTCCGTGAGGGCGCGGGCGTCAGCCGCACCGACGCGGGCTGGGCGATCCGCGGCTCGGAGTCCAAGATCAGCCGCCTGGAGCTCGGCCGGGTCGGGTTCAAGGTGCGCGACGTCGACGACCTGCTGACGCTCTACAAGCTCGACGACCCCGAGGAACGCGAGCGCCTCCTCAGACTGGCCACGGAAGCGAACAACCCGGGCTGGTGGCAACGGTACGACGACCTGACGCCGCAGTGGTTCCACTCCTATCTCGGCCTGGAGATGGCGGCCGATCTGATCCGTACGTTCGAGTTGCAGTTCATCCCGGGACTCCTGCAGACACCGGACTACGCGCGCGCCGTCGTCCAGCTCGGCCGTCAGGACCAGGCGTTCTCGCGGGCGGAGCAGGATCGCCTCGTGTCGTTGCGGATGAGCCGCCAGGACGTGCTGACGAGGCAACGGCCTGCCCGGCTGTGGGCGGTCGTCGACGAGGCGGTACTGCGCCGCCCGATCGGCAGCCGAGCGATTCTCAAGGCGCAGTTGGAGCACCTGATCGACGCGGCGCGCCGGCACAACGTGACGCTGCAGATCATCCCGTTCGAGAAGGGCGGGTACACGGCGACCGGCGGTGCGTTCACGCTGCTGCGGTTCAACGACCCCGACCTGCCGGACATCGTCTACATCGAGCACCTGACCAGCGCCGTCTACCTGGACAAGCGCGAGGAACTCGACACGTACGTCGTCACCATGGACGCACTGTCGATCACCGCGGCCCAGCCCCGCGAGACCGAATCCATCCTCCGCCGGGCGATCGCGGAGCTCGACTAGCGAGGTTGTGCGCCGGGGCCCGGCCGGAAGGCGACCTCGCGGGGGCCCGGCTCGTGGCCGGCCTCGCACTGCATGACCACCGTGACGCGCTCGCCGCAGTCGCCGCGGTGGCGGGGCTCGATCGGCGGGCCGTCGTCGAGCGGCAGGTACTGGTCGGCCCACTGGATCATCGCGACCAGCACCGGGTAGAGATCGAGCCCTGCCTGGGTCAGCCGGTACTCCGAGCGCTCCCGCTGACCGGGCAGGCGGTACGGATGGCGGCGGATCAGGCCGCGCTCGATCAGCGCGGCGAGCCGCTCGGTCAGCACCTGCCGCGGGATGCCGGCCCGCGCGCGGATGTCCTCGAACCGGCGGACGCCGACGAAGACCTCGCGCAGGACGTGAAACGTCCACTTGTCGCCGAGGATGTCCATCGTCCGGGAGATCGTGCAGTTCTCCGTGGACCAGCTCATCGCCTCGGGCAACTGTTCGCCGACCGCCATGCTCATACCCCGATGATAAGTCCACTTGACAGACTCAGCCAAGTGGAGCAAGGCTGAATCCGTGAATCAGACTCAGGCGATACCGCCACTCGTCCGCCGCGCCGGCGAACCCGACGCGGACGAGCTGGCGCGGATGCTGTCCGGGCTGACTGACCTCAGCCGCTACTTCCGGTTCCAGACCGCGATCGGTTCGCCGCCGCGGCAGTCGTTGCTGCTGCGGATGCTCTGCCCGACCGGCGCCGCGTTCGTCGCGACCCGGGCCGGCGCGATCGTCGGCCACGCGATGTGGGCCTGGGCGCCCGGCGGGTCGACCGCCGAGCTGGCGGCCGTGATCGCCGAGAACGACCAGCGCCGGGGCCTCGGCATCCGGATGCTGTCGATCGCGGCCGCCGACGCGATCGCCGCCGGCGCCACCCACTTCCTGTTCGTCGTGAGCGCCGCCAACGACCGCACGATCCGGATGATCCGCCGCCGCTGGCCGGACGTCACCGCCGAGCGCGACGGCGCGCTGGTGAACTTCGTCGCCCCGGCCCGGCTACCGAACCAGCCGGAAGAACGCCCGGATGTCATCGACCAGGAGGCCGGGAGCCTCGAGGGCGGCGAAATGGCCGCCCCGGGTGAACTCCGACCACTGGACGATGTGGTGCCGGCGGTCTAGGACCCGGCGGATCGCGGGGTCGGTAGGAAAGACGGCGACACCGGTCGGCACACCGGGGCGTACGTCGTCCGCGGCCGAGCGGTTCTCGTAGTACAGGTTGGCGGACGTGGCGCTGGTGTTGGTGAACCAGTAGATCGACACGTCCGTGAGCAGGTGGTCGAGGTCGACCGCGTCCTCGGGGAGCTCGCGGGCCGGATCGGTCCACTCCCAGAACTTCTCCAGGATCCAGGCCAGCTGCCCGACCGGCGAGTCGCTCAGTCCGAACGACACGGTCTGCGGCCGCGTGCCCTGCAGGTCGGCGTACCCGGTGCCGATCGCGCGCAACCGCTCGGCGGCCGCGAGACGCTCGCGCTCGGTCTCGTCCAGCTGCTCGCGATCACCGGGTTCGAGCGGCGGGAACGCCAGTCCCCCGTTGATGTGGACGCCGGCTACGTGCGCCGGATCCACCTGCCCGACCAGGGGTGACACGACCGATCCGGTGTCGCCGCCCTGTGCGCCGTACCGCTCGTAGCCCAGCCGGCGCATCAGCTCCGCCCATGCGTGGGCGATCCGCGTGTGGTTCCACCCGAACGTCAACGGGACCGAGAACCCGTGCCCGGGCACGGACGGCGCGACGACGTGGAACGCGTCGCGCGGATCCCCGCCGTACGCCGCCGGGTCGGTCAAGGGCCCGAGCACGTCCAGGAACTCCGCGACCGACCCGGGCCACCCGTGCGTCACGATCAACGGCAAGGCGCCAGGCTCCGGCGACCGCGCGTGCAGGAAGTGGATCGTCTGCCCGTCGATCTCGGTCGTGTACTGCGGATACTCGTTCAGCCGTGCCTCCCAGACCCGCCAGTCGTACGCCGCCCACCGCTCGGCCACGGTCCGCAGGTACTCGACCGGAACCCCACGCACCCATCCACTCGACGGTAATTGGCGAGGCCAACGAATCCGCACCAGCCGCTCCCGCAGGTCCGCGACGTCCGCCTCGGGCACGGCGATCCGGAACTCAGAGATCATGGGCCCGCTCGTGCAGCGGCTCGTAGAGCCCGACCTCGCCACCGCCCGGCAGCCGGAACGCCGTCAGCACACCCCACCGCTGCCGCTCCACCGGTCGCACGAACTCCACACCCCGCGCGGACAGCTCCGCCATCGTCCGCTCGAGGTCGTCGCACATCAGCAGCAGCTCGTGCGACGCGGCCTCCGCCGGGTGCATCGCGACCTCGGCCGGCGGCAGCTTGAAGATCAGCCAGCCGTGTCCGGCATCGATCGACGGATACTCCAGCACGTCGCGGAAGAACGCGCGATCCGCGTCGGCGTCCGTGCTGTAGATGATCACATGCGCTCCGTTGATCATCTTCAGCACAGTAGCCGGGAATACGGACATTCCGGTGGCGAGTTGGCACCAACATGATCCTCGTGACGGGCGCCGGCGGGAACGTCGGGCGTGAGCTGACCGCGCTCCTACCGGACGCCAAGACGCTGGATCGCAGAGCGGGCGCCGATCTCGCGAAGCCGGAGACGCTCGACCTGGACGGCGTCGACTCGGTGTTCCTGATCTGGCCTTTCCTCACGTCCGACGGCGCGCCCGCGGCGCTGGCGAGGATCGCGGAGCGGGCGCGGCGGGTCGTGTACCTGTCGTCGTCGGCGGTCCGGTTCGGCGCCGGCACCGATCCGATCACCCGGCTGCACGCTGATCTGGAGGCAGCAGTGCAGGCATCGGGGCTGGAATGGACGATCCTGCGCGCGGACACGTTCGCGTCCAACGCGCTCGGCTGGGCGGGTCAGCTCCGCGCCGGTGACGTCGTCCGCGGACCAGACAGCGCAGCCACGGCGGTGATCGATCCCGCCGATATCGCCGCGGTCGCCGCCGCCGTACTGCGTGATCCACGACCCAGCACCACCTTCACCCTGACCGGGCCCGAGGTGCTCAGCCGAACCGATCAGGTGCGGATCCTCGGTGCCGCGCTCGGGCGCGAGCTGAGGTTCGAGGCGTCGCCGTACGACGACGCGCGGGCGCGGCTGCTCGCGGACGGTCGCCCGCCGGCGCTCGTCGAAGCGCTGATCGGCAGTGCCGAGAATCGTCCGGCGTCCGACCTGGTCTCCACGACCGTCGAGGACGTCACCAGCCGGCCTGCAGGCAGCTTCCGCGCCTGGGCCGACCGGAATCTCGGCGCGTTCGGCTGATCAGTCCTCGACGACGAGCGCGAGGGCCGGGCAGACGTCCGCGGCCTGGTGGACGTCGGCCTGCAGCGTCCCGGACCACGACCAACGCTCACGAAGTCACCGGTGCGGTCAGCAGCCCGACGATGCCGTCGATCAGCCCGTCGGCCATCTCCTGCCAGGTCGCTCGTGCGGTCGGTCGGCCCTCGGCCAGCGCGAGCTCGAACTCGGCGGTCATCTGGATGATCAGGTGCCGGGCCATGTCGCCGCGCTCGATCCGCACCGCCGGCGGCAGTTCGGCGAGATGCTCACCGAGGCCGTCGACGACCCGCTGCAGCGACGGCGAGGTCCGCGACTCCTGCAGCTGGATCTCCCGCAACGCCGGATCGTTCATCAGCTGCGCACTGAACCGCGCCAGCCAACTCGGCGTACCCAGGCTGCCCATGTGATCGGTCGCGGACCGGACCAGGACCGTCACCCAGTCCCGCACGTCCGGGTCGGCGCCGAGCTCTGCGATCAGTTCCCGGCGGCGCGCCTCGACCCGCTCGGCGTGTTTGCGCACGATCGCGCGGACCAGATCGGTCTTGGTCCCGAAGTGGTACCCGACCGCGGTGTTGTTGCCCTGACCGGCCGCCTCGCTGATCTGCCGGTTCGACACGTCGTGCACACCGCGCTCGGCGAACATCCGCTCCGCCGTCGCCAGGATCAGGTCTCGCGTCGCGTTCACCCGCGCCGCCCGGACTGTCTTCGCCATCATCATCACCAGATCACCCTTACCTCCCGCAGCCCGCGGACGAGTAGCCCCTCGACGAGCTGGTCACTATCGGCCACAGCTCACCACCTCCGCGTGGTTGCCCTTCCAGCTTCCCTCGGAGGCTTGTTTAAGTCAACTGCCTGACTTAGTCTTTGGTTGCAGAAACCAACTATCTATCTCAGCCCGGAGGCTGCTGATGTCCGCAACTCCCACCGTGCGTGCCGGTGCCGTCGTACCGGTGCTCGCCTCGGCCGGTATCACGGTCGCCCTGATGCAGACCCTGGTGATCCCGCTCGTCCCGGAGCTGCCGCGGCTGCTGCACGCCTCGGCCGCCGGGACCGCCTGGGCGATCACGGCCACCCTGCTCGCGGCCGCGGTCGCGACGCCGATCATGGGCCGCCTCGGCGACATGTACGGCAAGCGCCGGATGCTGCTGATCAGCATCGGCCTGCTGGTCGCGGGCTCGGTCGTGGCCGCGCTCAGCAGCTCCTTGATTCCGATGATCGCCGGCCGCGCCCTGCAGGGCCTGGCCGCCGGCGTCATCCCGCTCGGCATCAGCATCATGCGCGACGAACTACCGCCCGAGAAGGTCGGCACGGCGGTCGCTCAGATGAGCGCTTCACTCGGAGTCGGCGGCGCCCTGGGCCTGCCCGCGGCCGCGTTGCTGGCCGAGAACTTCAACTGGCACACGCTGTTCTGGCTGTCGGCCGTGCTCGGCGCGATCGTCTTCGTGCTGGTCGTGCGGTTCGTTCCCGAGTCCGCGGTGCGGTCCGGCGGGCGGTTCGACGTCCCCGGCGGGGTCGGGCTGTCAGTCGGACTGATCTCGTTGCTGCTGGCAATCTCTCAGGGTGCGAGCTGGGGCTGGGCCAGTGGCCGGACACTCGCGTTGTTCGCGCTCGCGGTGGTCGCGCTGCTCGCCTGGGGCTGGTGGGAGACGCGAACCACGGAGCCGCTCGTCGACCTGCGAACCACCGCCCGCCCGCAGGTGCTGCTGACGAACCTGGCGTCGATGGTGTTCGGATTCGCGATGTTCGCCATGTCGCTGGTGCTGCCGCAGCTGCTGCAGATGCCGAAGGCAACCGGTTTCGGCCTCGGTCAGTCGATGCTGGCGTCCGGTCTGGTAATGGGCCCGTCGGGTCTGGTCATGCTCGTCGCCGCTCCGTTCTCGGCGAAGATCTCGAAGACTCGCGGCCCAAAGGTCACGCTGATGCTCGGCGCGCTGGTCGTGGCGGCCGGCTACGGCGTCGGCAGCGTGCTGATGGGTTCGGTCTGGGAGCTGGTCCTGGTCTCGCTGCTGATCGGCGCGGGCATCGGCCTGGCCTACGGCGCGATGCCCGCGCTGATCATGAGCGCCGTACCGGTCTCGGAGACCGCGGCCGCGAACAGCTTCAACACCCTGATGCGGTCGATCGGGACCTCGGTGTCCAGCGCGGTCGCCGGCGTGATCCTGGCGAACCTCACGATCAGCCTGGGCGGCTACACCCTGCCGTCGCAGAGTGGCTTCCGGGTCGTCCTGCTGATCGGCGCCGGCGCCGCCCTCACCGCCCTCGCCGTCGCCTCCTTCATCCCCACCCGCCGCGAGCGGCTCGACAGTACGTATACGTCCACTGCCGAAACCGCCACGCTCAGCGGCGCGACCGATCGGGCCTAGTGGGCGTATACGTACTGTCCTGCCGCACCTACAGGAAGGCGAGGGTGCGCTCGAGGAGGAGCTTGGCGGCAGCCTCGTCGTAACCGGGGAGGGACGAGTCGGCGAACAGGTGCTCCTTGCCGGGGTAGAGGAACAGCTCGGCGGTGCCGACGGCGGCGACCAGGGCGCGGGCAGCGTCCAGGTCGCCGCCTTCCTCGCTGAAGAACGGGTCCGCGTCCATGCCGTGGATCTGCACCGGCACCCCGTCCGGCCAGCTACCGAACTCCTCGACCGGGAGGCATGAGTAGTAGAACAGCGCCCCGGTGGCGCCCGGCCGGGTCTGCGCCAACTGCTGGGCGGGGACGACGCCGAGCGAGAAACCGGCGTACACGACGTTCGCCGGCAGGTCCTGCGCCGCCTCGACGCCACGCTCCGCGATCTTTCCGAACCCGGTGGCCCGCGCGTAGTCCATGCCTTCGTCGAGGGTCGCGTAGGTGTTGCCCTCGTAGAGATCCGGCGTGTGGACCGTATGGCCCGCCTGCCGGAGCTCCTCGGCGAACGCCTTCACCCCGTCGGTCAGCCCCTGCGAGTGGTGGTACAGCACGACCTCGGCCATCATCAGCTCCAATGATCCAAATATCTCGAACAATCGGCGATGCTAGTCTATTCGAGCCATGTCGATCAACAAGCCGGTGCCCGATTACGAGCTCGCGGACACGCTCGAGCTGACCACCGCGGAGCAGGTGCGGGCGATCAGTGATCCGCTCCGGACGACGATCCTCGGACTGCTGCACGAGCGCGCGGCGACCGTGACGGAGCTGGCCACCGCGGTCGGGCGGCCGAAGAGCACGGTCGCGCACCACGTGAAGGTGCTGACCGACGCCGGCGTCCTGCGGGTGGTCAGAACCCGGCGAGTGCGGGCGATCGAGGAGCGCTTCTACGGGCGCGCGGCGCGGATGTTCTTCGTCGGGCTCGGCCGGCAGGGCAAGGACGGGCAGCTGCCGCACGACTTCAACGACTTCGAGGTCGCGGCCGAGGAGTCCAAGCCGGCCTACGACGCCGGGCAGATGCGCTCGTTCATCCGGCACGCCCGGATCCCCGACGAGCGGGCCGCGGAGTTCTGGCAGCAGGTGGACGCGTTGATCCACCGCTTCGACCAGCTCCCCCGCGGCGGCGGCACGACGTACGGGTTCACGGTCGGTCTGTACCCGATCGTCGACTACCCGACGCTGCCGCCGGCCGAGGACGAGGCCTGAGTCTCGGCCGCCGCGTACCGCTCGAGGACATCGGTCAGCCGCGCCAGCACGTCGCGGACGACGGCGTACTCGTGCTCACCGAACTCCTCCGCGAACAGGTCCTCGAGATCGGCCAGATAGCTGAAGCCGTCACCCGCCACCTCCATCCCGTGCTCGGAGTAGCTGACTACCTTCGCCCGGCCGTCGTTCGGGTCGGGGAGCATCTCGAGGAGATCGAGGGCGACCATGTCGCGGATCACCTCACCCATCGACTGCCGGGTGATCCCGGCCCGCGCGGCCATGTCCGCCGCCCGCCCGGGCCCGGTGTGCAACGTCGCGAACACCGAGTTGTGCGTCATCTTGACCTCGGTGTGCCCGCGGGCGTGGGCCTGCCGCACCAGGTCGGTCTGGAGCGCGCGATTGGCGCGCTCGACCAGCGCGATCAGCGGTTTGTGGGCGGGCCGCCGCAGCTGAGGCCTTGACATGTCGTAAGGATACCTTCCAATATTTCGACAGGAATCCTTACGGTATCAGGGAGGGCCGATGGAGGCCAGGGAGCTTCACCCGGAGGTGGCCGGTCTGTTCGCGCGGGGGCGCCGGCGGTCGGTGCGGGTCGCGATCGAGCAGGAGTACGTCGTGGCCGCGCCGGACGGCGGTGTGGTGCCGATCGAGGAGGTACGGCGGGCCGTGGCGGGGTCGGCCGCCGCGCCGTACGTCAGCTTCGAGCCCGGCGGGCAACTCGAGCTCAGCCTGCCGCCGTCGCGCGAACCGGTGCACGACCTGCGCGTGCTGACCGCCGATCTCGAACGCCGGCTCGGCGGGATCACTGTGCAGGCGATCCCAGTCGACCCGCGGCCGGATGTGCCGCTGCAGCTGACGTCGCCGCGCTACCTGGCGATGCAGCGGCACTTCGACCGCATCGGACCGGCCGGCCGGCGGATGATGCGCCGCACCGCGTCCACGCAGATCTGCCTGGACTGGTGGCCGGGGCAGGCCGGGATCGAGCAATGGCGGGTGCTCAACCTGGCCGGGCCGTTCCTCGCCGCGCGCTTCAACTGCAGCGACCGGCTGGCCACCTGGCTGGAGGTCGATCCGGCGCGGACCGCCTTCGACGACAGGTTGCTGCACGGCGATCCGGTCGCGTCGTACACGGCTTTCGCGGCGGGCGCCACGGTCTTCGTCGACGGACCGGCCGGGCATCTGAGCACGCTGTTCCCGCCAGTCCGGCCGCGCGGGACGTACCTCGAGGTGCGCTTCCTCGATGCTCTGCCGCCCGAGGACGTCGAGCGGGCGATCGCAGTGCTGCAGGACTTCATGTACGACGACGTACGCCGCCGCGACGTGCTGCGCCGTCTGCCGGCCGGGCTGTGGAGCGCGGCAGCGGCCGGCGAACTGGATCAGGAGGTGGCGGCATGACCGGCGTGCTGTTCGTGACCGACCCGATGGCCGGGCTGCACAGTGACATCGACGCCGGCATCGGGCTGATGAGCGCGACCCAGGACCTGGGGCTCGACGTCTGGTGCTGCGGCCCGGAGGAGCTCGCGGTCGTCGAGGGCCGGGTCTGCGCCCGGGCGCGACGGATCCGGCTGCGTCCGCGGCTGGCCGGTGGCGATCATCGGTGGATCGTGGAGGCCACCTGGTTCGACGAGCTCGGCGCCGCGGTCGTCGACGTCGCGTCGTTCGAGGTGGTGCATCTCCGGATCGATCCGCCCGTCGACGCGCGATACCTGCACACGACGTACCTGCTGGACCTCGTCGAACGCGCCGGGACGCGGGTGGTCAACCGGCCGGCGGGGATCCGGGCGATGCACGAGAAGCTCGTCGCGCTGCAGTTCCCCGAGCTGTGCCCGCCGACCTACGTCGGCGCCGATCCGCGCGCACTGCGGTCGTTCGTGAGCGGCGTCGGTACGGCGGTCGTGAAGCCGGTGGACGGGTTCGCGGGGATCGGCGTCTGGCTGGTGCGCGACGACCGGGGCGCCGCCGCGTTGCTGGAGTCGGCGACCGACGGCGGCCGCCGGCACGTGATCGCCCAGCAGTACCTGCCAACCGTTGCGGAGGGCAACAAGCGGCTGTTCCTGCTGGACGGCGAGATCGCCGGCGCGGTCCTGCGGCGTCCGGCCGTCGACGACTTCCGGATCGGCCCGCCGGTCGCGCCCGCGGACGTCGACGACCACGATCGGGCGATCGTCGGCGCCCTCGGCCCGGTGCTCCGCGCGCACGGCCTGGTGATCGCCGGTCTCGACGTGATCGACGGCCGCCTGATCGAGGTCAACGTCACCTGTCCCGGCGGCATGCACAAGACCGACGCCCTGCTCGGAACCCGGCTCAGTCACACCATCGTCAGCAGTCTGTTCGAAGGAGCACTCGTATGAGCACGACCACTGTTGTCTGCATCGCCCTGCTCGGCATCCTGTTGTTCCTGCTCGGCGCCAACGTCACCCGCAACCGCGCGCTCCGCGGCGGCGGTAACCAGCAGCCGACCGATCCGGCCGACCCGCTGCTGATCGCGGTCCGCGCGCACGGCAACGCGGCCGAGTACATCCCGACCATGATCGTGCTGTTGCTGGTCTGTTCGGCGTTGTCCGACAGCCGGCTGATCGACGTCCTCGCGGTCGCGGCCGTCGTCGTCCGGTTCACGCACGCGCTGGGCATGCTGCGCTCGGCCTCGCTCGCGTCCCACGGCCCGCTCCGCGACATCGGTGCCTTGGGCACCTATCTGGTCGGGGTCGCGCTCGGCGTCACCGCGATCGTGACGATCTGACCGAGGTCGGCGTGGCGCCGGTCAGCTGACGGAACACGCGCGCGAAGTGCTGGCTGGAGCTGAAGCCGAGGCTCAGCGCGAGCGCGGTGATGGTGACGTCACTGGATTCGAGGAGCTGGCGGGCGCGGTCGATACGGCGCTCGTTGAGATAGCGGTGCGGTGGCTGGCCGAGCTCGCCGGTGAACAGCTCGGCCAGGTACGCCGGGGCCAGCCCGGCACGGTCCGCCAGCTCCTTGAGTGTCCAGCGCTCGTGGAACTCCTGGTCCAGCAGGCGTTTCACCGTTCGTACGGCGGGGTGCATCGCGAGCTGCGGTCCAGCGGTCGGCGCCAGGGACCGCGAGACCGCGAGGACCAGATGATCGACGGCCAGCGTGAGTCCGGTCTCGGCGTACTCGTAGCGTGTGGTGAGCTCCCGGACCAGTTGCGCGAACGCGTAGGCGACGTCGCCGGCTTCGCGATGGACAACGGCTTGCGGCCGCTCGAGGCGTGGGTGACGTTCCGCAACGACGTCCAGATCCACCGCCGCGAAGTAGAAGTGGTGGTTCCCGGACCGGCCCGCTAGGTGATGCGTGACCTGGGGCGGTACGGCGAACAGGTGTCCCGGCCGCAGCGCGTAGCTCTCGCCGCCCGCAACCCAGTGCGTGGCGCCGTGCTGCTGAAGGTAGATCTCCCAGACGGGATGCTCGTGAGGCTCGATCAGGAACCGCTCGGGCACCCATTGCTCGCCCGCGTGCAGCAGACCGCTACCAGGCGCGAATCCGTCGGCGTGGAAGCCCGCGCGCAGCCCACTGGGTCGGTACAGAGACACCTGAGGATTGTGTCCAGTTGCCTGAACATCGGCAACGCCGCAGGTCCGGTCGGTTTCTAGGTTGATCGTCATGGATGCTGACGACATTGCCTTCTACCGCGAGCACGGGTACTGGATCTCGCCGGTGATCGTGCCTTCCGACGTACTGGACGCAGCCGAGCGCGGGATGGAGCGGTTCTACGCCGGCGACCACGATCACGCGCTGCCCGACGTACCGGCGACGCGGGGGTGGCAGCCCGTGGACGGCGACGTACTGCGGAAGAACGACTACTCGTCCCTGCGCGTGGACGAACTGGCCGCGCTGGTCCACCATCCGGCGATCGCGGCGACAGCGGCCGCACTGTCCGGCGCGGATGGGATCCGGCTGTGGCACGACCAGTTGCTGTACAAGCCGCCGGGCGGATCGGCGGCGCGAGTCGGGTGGCACACCGACCGGCAGTACTGGCAGTCGTGCACGTCGGACGAGATGCTCACCGCGTGGGTCGGGTTCCACGACATCGACGAGGCGAACGGCGCAGTGGCGTTCCTGCCCGGCAGCCATCGGTGGTCCGTGACCGGGCTGGACTTCTTCTCGCAGGACGCGGCCGGGCTCGAGGCCTCGATCCTCGCGCAGGGGTACGACCCGACGCCCGTCGTACCGCGGATGCGTCGCGGGCAGGTCAGCTTTCACCACTGCCGGACTGTGCACGGCAGCTCCGGCAACCTGAGCGAGGCGCCGCGCCGCTCGCTGGCCATCCACCTGCAGCCGGCCGACAACCGCTGGCGGGCGGGCGCGAGCCACCCGAACGACACGCTCGTCCGCCACGACCCCGACCCGGACTACACCGACCCGGCGATCCAGCCGCTGCTCTGGCCTCGCGATTGATAACCGGACCACGGTCCGTTAGTGTCGGCGGTATGGAGACCACCGCGGGACTGGCCCGCATCAACGAACTCGGCCGCCGGGATCACTTCCTGGCCGTCGCGATCACCCAGCGGCGCTCCGGCGAGCCGGCCGCCTCGGTGGTGAACGCCGGGGTCCTCGACCATCCGCTGACCGGCGAGCCGGTCGTCGCGTTCGTCGCGCGCGGGCGGACCGCGAAGCTCGCACACCTGCGGCGGACGCCGAGGGCGACGCTGGTGTTCCGCGCGGAGTGGGAGTGGATCGGCGTGCAGGGAGCGGTCGAGCTGGCCGGCCCGGACGATCCGCTGGAGGGTATCGACGCGGAGCGGTTGCGGGTGCTGCTGCGGGACATCTACCACGCCGCGGGCGGCGTGCACCCGGATCTGGACGCGTACGACCGGGAGATGGTGGCGGACCGGCGTACGGCGGTGCTGATCAAGCCGGAACACTTCACCAGCAATCCGACCGGCGCCGACCACGAGGAGGACGAGTGAACGTCACCGCCGGGACGATCCAGGTGTGGTCGGATCTGCTGTGCCCGTTCGCGCACGTGGCGATCCACAGGCTCCGGACGACCCGGGCCGAGCTCGGGATGGACGCGGCGGTGCGGCTGGACCACCACACGTTCGCGCTCGAACTGTTCAACGGTCCGCACTCCCGGCCCGGGACGGACAGCGAGGCGGTCGGGCTCGGGCAGCTCGCTCCCGAGATCGGGTTCCGGCTGTGGACGCAGCCCGACTGGACGTACCCGTCGACGGTGCTGCTCGCCGCCGAGGCCGTCCATGCCGCCAAAGCCCAAGGCCTGCAGGCCTCCGAGGACCTCGACGCCGCCGTCCGCCGGGCCTTCTGGTTCGACTCGCGGCCGATCGGTCACCGCCGGACGATTCTCGACATCGCGGCCGAAGTCGAGTCCGTCGACGCCGGCGAACTGGCCGCGGCGCTCGACAGCGGTCGGTCCCGGTCGGCAGTGATGGACGACCACGCCGTCGCGGTCACCGACGCCGTCCAGGGCAGTCCGCACCTCTTCCTTCCGGACGGCACCGATGTCCACAACCCCGGGATCGAGGTCCACTGGGAAGGTCCGTGGGCTTCCGGCTACCCGATCGCCAAGGTCACCGATCCTGCGTGGCCGGAGAAGTTGCTGCGGGCCGCGGCCGGGTAGTCAGTCCGGCGCGGTCCGGGCCGCCCAAGCCAGGTGTTCCCAGACGTCGCAGGCCTCGTGCGCGAACCGGCCGGGCTCGTCGGCCGGTGAGCTCGGGGCGTGCGTGACGATGCGCTCGTCGACCCGGCCGCCGCGCGCGCGGAGCTGCTCCGCGAGCGCGTGCGCGTGGTACGACGCCTGACCGGGGATGATCGTGTCGGCGCCGGACCACACGAGCCGTACGACGGTGCGCGCCAGCTCCTCGGCGTACGCGATCGGGCTCCGGCGTGTGTAGTCGTCGGGCTGCTCGGACGGGGCTCCGCCGACCTCCTCGCGAATCGTGGCGTCGGCATCGAGCAGCGCCGCACTCGCGCGACCGTCCCTGATGTCGTCGTGCCAACGCGCGAGATCGACGATCGGGTTGACGGCCCAGACCGACGTGACGTCGTCGGCATGCTGAGCGGCCAGCACCAGGGCTTCCTGCCCACCCATTGACAGCCCGCCAACGGCGACGCCGCCCGTGCCGTGGAACGCTCCGAGCTCCCGGGCGACGGCCCAGGTCGCGTCCAGATGGTCCTGCCAGGCCAGCGAGATTCCGGCGAGCATCCGTCCACGGCTCCGCGGCGCGACGACGATCTGCCCGGTGGCCGCAGCCGGTTCCAGGGCGCCGTCGAGGGGCCTGATGAGCAGCTCACCGGCGGGTTCGCCGTACAGCACCGCCTCGGGCGTGAAGCCGAAGGGATGGAACAGCACCGTCACACCGAGGACCGGGCCGTCGGGCACGGCCACCAGATACTCGCGCTCGACGCCGGAGGGATCGCGCCGAGCGAGGCGGTGCACGCCGGCGCCCTGGATCAGCGAGCCGGCTGCCTCCATCGTTTCCTCCTGCGGCTTCGGCTGTTGTCGCCGTCCGTAGCGTAGATCAGCTGCCGGCGGTGGCTCCGGTCGTATCGGATCGTGAATTCCGGCGTGCGAGCCCGGTACGGCGGGAGCCCCGCGACGACCTGATCGAGCCTCAGCCGATGACGCGGGCGTAGAAGGCGCGGGCGTCCGGCGTGCGGCCCGTGCCGAGAACCCGTAGAGCTTCCGCCAGGTCCGGGTACTCGCGCTCGAGCAGGTGGGCGGCACCCTCCAGCTCGGACGCCGAGGCCACTGCCCGGAGCACCTCCTGGATCGCGGTCACCGGGTCCCCGGCCGGCTGCGTCCTGACCGGCTGAACCTCGGACGTCACCATGCTGAGGGTGGAACGCTCGGCGGCCCGGACGTCGTCGAGGCGGCGCGACCGCTCATCCGGCGGGAGCGTGTCCCAAGCGGGCTCGTCGACCATAGCCTCGAGGTGCAGCAGCCGGGACAGCACCGCCGGGCTGCTGATCTTCGAGCGCTGGCCGGACATCAGCTGCGACAACATCGGCGCCGAGAGTCCCAGGACGCCGGCGAGCTGCGCCTGCGACAGACTCAGCCGCGCCAGCAGTCGCCCGAACCGGTCACCGAGCGGCTCGCCGTACCACTCGATCTGCCGCTCGACGTTGCGGGTGACGGCGTCGCTCACAGGCCCTCCGTGGCTTTGCGGTTGCAAATCGCAAATGCAAACGATATGGTCATCATCGTTCCGATCTGCAAACACTGGAGTAGCCCATGATACGCCGTGCCGCCGCACTTCTGGTCGTGACCGGCCTTGCCACCGTGTTCCCATCTGCAAATGCCTCCGCAGCGGACACGTACTCGCCGGTGATGGTCGTCCTGGACTCGTCCGGGTCGATGAAGGCCAAGGACGCCGGCGGCACGGGCACCCGGATGGACGCCGCCAAGCGCGCGGTCGCCAGCATGGTCGACGGGCTGCCGGCGGAGGCTCAGGTGGGGCTGACCGTCTACGGCACGGGCACCGGCTCGGCAGGGTCCGAGAAGGCGGCGGGCTGCCGCGACGTCCAGGTCGTCCAGCCGGTCGGGACAGTGAACAAGCCGGCGCTGAAGGCCGCGGTGTCCCGCGCGCAGGCTCGCGGCTACACGCCGATCGGCCGATCGCTGCGAACGGCCGCCGCTGCGCTGCCGAAGGAAGGCCAGCGGTCGATCGTGCTCGTCTCCGACGGCGAGGACACCTGCGCCCCGCCGCAGCCCTGTGAGGTCGCCAAGGAGCTGCACCAGCAGGGCATCGACCTGCATGTCCACACCATCGGCTTCCGGGTCGGGGCCGCCGCCCGCGCGCAGCTCGCCTGCATCGCCCAGACCACCGGCGGCACGTACCACGACGCCGACGACGCGGCCACGCTCACCGGCGTACTCGGCCGGGTCACCGAGCGGGCGCTGCGGCACTACGAGCCGGTCGGCAAACCGATCACGGGGACCAACGACCCGACAACCGCCCCGCTGGCGGCTCCGGGCCAGTACGTCGACACGCTGGACTCGCAGGAGGAGCGCTTCTACGCCGTCGACCTGAAGGAGGGCGAGACGCTGTACTTCGCCGCCACCGCGATCTTCCCGCGCGGCAACGTCCGCGACGTCGAAGCCCTGGACATCCGCATCACCGGGCCGGGCGGTGCCGACTGCAACAAGCGCGAGCGGCAGCTCAACACCCGGGCCAAGACGGACGGCGGCAGTCTCAGCACGGTCCTGCGCTGGGACGAACTGGCTGACGGCGACAACTCCCGCACGTGTGACGAGCCCGGTCGCTACGTCCTCCGGGTCACCCGCGACAACAAGGGCACCGACCGGGTGCCGGTCGAGCTGCTGGTCAGGGTCGAGCCGCCGACCGTCGGCGGCAAGGGCGAGCCGGCCGCCGCCACGCGGGTCGAATTCGCCAACGAGCCTGCGGGCGCCGGGCAGCCGGTGCGTGGCGGCGGGTCCTTCAACGAGGCGAGCACTTTGCCCGGGCCGGGCCGGTACGGCGAGACGGTGTACTACGGCGAGCAGCTGTTCTACCGGGTCAAGCTGGACTGGGGGCAGGGTCTTGCGTACCGGGTCACGTACGGCGGCGTGCCGGACGGGCAGACCGTCAACGTGGCGACCACGCTGTTCAACCCCGTGCGAGACGAGATCGACAGCGACACCACGGCGTACACCGGCAACACGATGACGCTGCCGACCAACGGCAAACCGATCGCCACAACCCGCGTGATGTACCTGAACCGCGAGGGCAGCGACGCCGACATCCGGAAGATGGCCGTCGACGGCTGGTACTACCTCGTCGTCAAGCTCGGCGCCTCCGACGCCGGGGCGGGCGGCGTACCGGTCAAGATCGACGTCGCAGTCGCCGGTACCAAGGTGAGCGGGCCGGAGTACGGCACGTCCGGCACGCCGGAGCCGACGGCGAGCGAGACCCCGGTGACCTCGCCATCGTCGACCAGGTCGCCAGAGAGCGGCTCGGGTAATGCGAGCGGGCCGATCGACGGTCGGTCCTCCGACGACAGCTCCAACTCCACCCTGCCATGGGTCATCGGCGGCGCCGCCGTCCTGCTCGCGGCGGCCGGGGTCGCGACAGCCCTCATCCTGCGCGGCCGACGCCCACAGCAGCCCACTTGGCCCAACTAAGCTCCACCCAGCCTGCACTGGGGCAGCGGGCTGGCTAACTGACCTTCACCCAGCGGTACGACGAGCCTTGCTGACGGCACTCCACTCGGGTGCCGTCAGCAGCCGTTTCCACCGACCCCGCCAGCTGCCACCCGCACGGCTGCCCGGCCCGAATCCCAGGATCTGCCGACCGACTCGCCGGCCCCGCCGGAGTCACACCAACTGTCGTCGCAGTCTCGGACGCCCCACCCGGCCCCGGGCTGGTCTCAGCCGGCTTGATGTCCCGCCGCCCCCCGAACGGATCAAACACCGCCAGCGCAACACCCCCACCTCCAAGGACGACCACCGCGGCCACCACCGCAATCACCCCAGCACGCCGTCCCGCCCCCACCGACACACCGCCGACCGCCCCCGCAGGCATCCCGCCCTGCCCGTTGGCGCGTGCACCCTCCGCCGCCCCACCGTTCCGCAACTCACGGACCACCCCACCGCTCCCCGCCCCGCCACCCGACAGGTCGCCCGCGGCCGGGCCGCCCTCCGCCAGGTTGCCCACGTCGGGGTCGTGGAGGGTGGGTTTGGGGTGGGGGGTGTCGGCGGGGAGTGGTGGGAGGTGGTCGAAGACCTCGATGAGTTCGCCGTCGGCTGTTTGGGCCGGGAGTTCGAGAGGCTCGACGAGGAGGGGTGCGAGAGATTCCAGGGCTGCGGCTGCGGAGTGCGGCCGGTCGGTGGGGTCGGGTTGGGTGAGGTGGGTGACCAGGTCCCAGATCGGGTCGACCGCATCGAGAGGCCGGGCCGGGAGGGTGCCGCGTTCGGGGGGTTCGGATCCGGTGAGGAGTTGCCAGGCGGTCACGCCCGCGGCGTACAGGTCCTGGCTCGGCGCGGGCGTGGCCCCGGCGAGCGCCTCGGGAGCCAGGTAGCCGGAGGTGCCGACGACTGTTCCGTGGATGGTCAGGCGCGGCTCGCCGAGGGCGATCGCGATGCCGAAGTCGGTCAGCCGGAGCACCGGCCGCGCGGTGCCGGTCGCCTCGAGCAGGAGGTTCGCGGGCTTGACGTCGCGATGCAGGACGCCCGCTGTGTGGATCGTGTCGAGCGCGCCGAGCACCTGCCGGAGCAGCTCGGCGGCGTACCGCGGCGGCAGCGGCCCGAAGTCCGCCACCAGGGTGCCCACCGAGCCGCCGCCGACCAGGTCCATCGCGAGCAGCGCCATGTCGTCGTCGGCCGCCCAGCCGTACGGCGACAGCACGTTCGGGTGATCGAGCCGCCGCCCCTGTTCACGGACGAAACGCAGCAAGGCACCGGCGTCGCGCTGCCGCAGTACCTTCGCGGCACACAGCCGCTCCTGCCGCCGGTCCCAGGCCCGCCACACCGTCCCGGCCCCACCGACCCCGATCGGGTCGAGAAGCTCGAACCGCCCGGCGAACACATCCGCCACCCCGTGAACCTCCCACGCCTCGCCGCTCGACGCACACCGTAGTACGCCGACGGCTGACGCGACTGCTCAGGCGAAGTCGCGGGTGAAGTCCGCCGTGTTCCACTGCTGCGGCCGCATCACGTACACGAGGTCGGTCTCCGGCCCGCCGGCCGCCTCCCACTCCTTGGTGTACGTCGTGCCGAAGTCGTCGCCCAGGTACCGGATCGCGAGCGGCAGGAGATCCTTCGCGGTGTCGGGCTTTCGGATCTCGGTGACCGGCCCCTCCACGGTCACATAGCGGTACGGCGTCGCCTCCGACTGGACGACGAGCACGAACCGCCGGCCGGCCTCGATCGCGACGCCCTTGCGGGACTTCGCGTTCATGATCACGGTCACGCCGATCTCCGGCGAGTAGTCGTACCACACCGGCGCGCTGACCGGCGCACGCTCCGGATCGTCCGACGTGACGGCAAGCACCCCGACACGTACGTCAGTGAGAAAGGCCTCCCGCTCGGCCCGGGTCATACGGTCTGGCATCCGAATACCTTCCTGTTCTAGGTCGTTGACCTAATTGTAGGTCAACGACCTAGACGGCGGTAAGGTGCGTGGCGTGACCAACTCGTTGAGCGACCGTGGCGCGGCGCGGCGGGACGCCGTGGTGGCCGTCGCGCGGGAACTGCTGGTCGACGAAGGTTTCGACCAGTTCGTCCTGCGCCGGGTCGCGGCGAAGGCGGAGATGAAGCTCGGAAACCTGCAGTACTACTTCGCGACCCGCGACGACCTGCTCGAGGCCGTGATCCGCGCCGAGTTCGAGCACGACCTCGCGGCCGTACGACGGGCCACCACGATCGACGGACTGTCCGAATCCGCACGTGCCCTGGTCCGGAACTGGACCACCGGGGCCGGCGCCGTGTTCGGCACGATGTCACTGCTCGCGTACCACCACGCCCGCTTCCGCCGCCTCAACCACGAGATCTACGAGGCCTTCTACCGCGAGCTCGATGTCCTCATCCAGCGCGGCACGCCAGGACTGTCCGGCCATGAGACCCGGATGCGCGCCCGGCTGATCACGTCCGTGCTGGACGGGGTCGCGATGCAGATCCACGCCGGCGCAACCAACCGCACCGAGCTGACCAAGCGCGCCACGATCCTGGTCACCGCCATCGCAACCGAGTGAACCGCCGGTAGTAGCTCGCAACCCCGAGGAACTCCTCGTCCTCCCCGCGCCCGGCCTCGGTCATCCCGAGCGACTGCAGGATCCGCACCGACGCCCGATTCGCGTCCACCGCCTCGGCCCAGATCTCCGCGAGCCCCAACTCGCCGAACCCCCATTCGAGCCCGAGCCGCGCCGCGATCCCGCCCAGCCCGCGCCCCCAACGCTCCGAGGGCCCGATGACATATCCGAGCTCCCGCCGCTCGGGCTCCGCACCCGCGAGATCGACGTACCCGACCACCTCCTCCCCTAGCACGGCCGCGCGCCGCAGCGGATCTGGCTTCGGGTCCTCGATCAACGCACGCCAGTGCGCCTCATGAGCGGCCGCGGGCAGATCCACCGTCCATCCGGCCTGTTCGCAGAACCGCCGATCGAGCCCCCACGAGACGTACTCCGCGATGTCGGCCAGTTCGACCGGCCGTAGAACCATCGGCTCGCGCATGGTCAGCCACGCCGGCCAGGAGCCTGATCCGTTCCGGACGGTTTCTTGTGGCGTCGTTGCTGTGCCGACCGTGGCGGCGTCTGACGCATGTGGTCGCGTGCGCGGCCGAGGATATCGGCGAGGCTCTCGATGTCGGCGCGGGACAGTGGGGCGAACAGCAGGTCCCCGAGCACTGCGACGTGACCGGGGAAGACCCCGGCGAGCACGGAACGTCCGTCCTCGGTGATGGTGACGGTGATGCTGCGCTCGTCGTCGGTGGACGGCGTCCGGGTGACGAGGCCCCGCGTCTCGAGTGTCTGGGCCTGGTAGGTCAGTCCGCTGCGGCTGTAGACGACACCGTCGGCCAGATCGGTCATCCGCCGGCTGCCACCCGGGGAGTCGCCGAGGGTGGCCAGGAGCTGGAACTGCACGTAGCTGAGCCTCCCAGCCTCCTGCAACTGCTGCTCAACGGCGTGCTTCAGCAGGCTGCTCGCCTCGATCAGGGCGAAGTAGGCGCTCAGCTGCGTGGCGTCCAGAGCAGGCGGCGAAGAGGTCATGAGCCGAGCCTACCAGTGCTTCTAACTCGAAGTACTTGCTTCTAATTCGAAGCAGTGCTAGCGTCATTGCCAGTTGCTTCGAATCCGAAGCACATAGGAAGGGAAGCACCATGAAGGCAGTACGGTTCCACGCAACGGGCGACCCAGGGGTTCTGCGCTACGAAGACGCCGACCAGCCGGTCACCGGCGCGGGCGAGGTACGCGTCCAGGTCGCAGGGTCGGCGTACAACCCGGCCGACGGAGGCATCCGCGGCGGATTCCTGCCCATCCCGGTGATACTGCCGCACATCCCGGGCTACGACGTGTCCGGCACCGTCGACGCGCTCGGCGACGGGGTCGACGGTCTCACCGTGGGCGACGCCGTCGTCGGCTTCATCCCGATGCACGCCGACGGCTCGGCCGCGCAGTACGTCGTCGCCCCGGCCGACGCACTGGTGAAGGCTCCCGCGAGCATCCCGCTCGCCGATGCCGCCGGGCTGCCGTCGGTCGGTCTCACCGCCTCACAGGCGCTCTTCGAGGCCGGCGAGCTCGAGGCCGGTCAGCGGGTGCTGATCAACGGCGCCGGGGGTCCGGTGGGCGGGTACGCCGTGCAGCTGGCCAAGCGCGCCGGCGCGCACGTCATCGCCACCGCGAGCCCGCGCAGCACCGAGATCGTCAAGGCGGCCGGCGCGGACGAGATCATCGACCACACGGTCACCTCGGTACTCGGTGCGGTCACCGAGCCCGTCGACGTACTGCTCAACCTGGCCCCGATCACACCCGACGGGTTCGCCGCCCTGGTCGCACGGGTTCGCGACGGCGGCGTGGTCGTCTCCACGACACCGACCGTGCCGACACCCGGCGACGAGAAGCGAAACGTGCGCGCGGCAACGATCTTCGTCCACCCCGACGCGGACGTGCTCTCGCACCTCGTCGCCCTCGTCGACAGTGGCGACCTGCACGTCGAGATCGCCCGCCGCGTGCCGCTGAGTGAGCTGCCCGCGATCCACGAGCAGGCCGAGGCCGGACAGATTCACGGCAAGATCGTGGCCGTCCCCCCGTCGGACGAGGTCGCCGGCTGACAGGCCGACCGGTGCGCTGTTCCGGACGTCGTCCTACCGGCGGATATCGTCGCCTTGGCCGACCGTTCGGCGACCGCTGGGACGCGGCGGTCGCGAGGTCGGCTCAACCTCAGCCGGGTGAACAGGGGGCACGATGACCAGCGTCGAGGTGTTGGTGTCGGGGGCGAGTATCGCAGGGCCGGCGTTGGCGCACTGGTTGCGCCGGCGGGGTGCAGAGGTGACCGTCGTGGAGCAGGCGCCCGGTCTACGGCCGGGCGGGCAGGCCGTGGACGCCCGCGGGGTGGCCAAGGAGGTCATCCGGCGCATGGGGCTGGACGCCGCGGTGCGCGCGGCGTGCACCGACACCGCCGGCGCGTACACGGTGGACGCGGGGGGGAACGTGCTGGAGACCTCCGCGCGGAGGACAACGACGGCGACGGGTACATCTCCGAGATCGAGATCCTCCGCGGCGACTTCTCCCAGGTGCTGTACGACGACACGCGCGACAGCGTCGAGTACATCTTCGGCGACCGGATCGCCGAGCTCAGTCAGGATCCGGACGGAGTCGACGTCACCTTCGCGAGCGGTGTCCGGCGGCGCTTCGCCCTGGTGATCGGCGCCGACGGGCTGCACTCGGCGCTGCGCGGGACGGTCTTCGGGCCTCGCGAACGCTTCGTCCGGCACCTGGGTCTCGTACTGGCGTTCTACACGGTGCCCAACGAATTCGGGCTGGACCGCTGGATGCTCGACTACCAGGAGGCCGGCCGCTCCGCCGGCCTGCGGCCCGTTCCCGACGCCACCCGCGCGATCGCCATGCTCTCGTTCCCGTCGCCCGGCTTCGACGTCGACTACCGCGACATCGAGGCCCAAAAACGGCTGTTGCGCGAGCAGATGACCGGTGTCGGCTGGTTGACCCCCCGCATCCTGTCGCACCTGGACGACACCCCCGACTTCTACCTCGACCAGGTCGCCCAAGTGGTGATGGACCGCTGGTCCGACGGGCGGGTCGGGCTGCTCGGCGATGCGGCGTACTGCGCGTCACCGATGTCCGGCGCGGGCACCGGACTGGCGCTGGTGGGCGCGTACATGCTGGCCGGAGAGCTCGCCACGGCCGGCTGGGACCCGGCGGCCGGGTTCCTCGGGTACGAGCGGCGGATGCGCGCGTACGTCGAGGACAACCAGGAGATCGGCCGGATGCACGTCCAGATGCTCACCAGCGCCGGCCCGGAGGGCGAGCCGAGTCCGGAGCCCGACATGGATGCCATCACCGCGCTGGTGGAACGCGCGGTCGGCGGCCCTGAACTTCCCGACTACGACGCCGTACCGGACGACAGGCTCAGCTGATGCCCTTCAGGAGTTGGCGGGCCATGACGATGCGCTGGACCTGGTTGGTGCCTTCGTAGATCTGGGTGATTTTGGCGTCGCGCATCATGCGTTCGACCGGGTAGTCGTGGGTGTAGCCGTAGCCGCCGAGGAGTTGGACGGCGTCGGTGGTGACGGCCATGGCTACGTCGGAGGCGAAGCACTTGGCGGCGGCGCCGAAGTAGGTGAGGTCGGTGTCGCCGCGTTCGGAGCGGGCGGCGGCGGCGTAGGTGAGCTGCCGGGCGGCCTCGATCTTCATGCCCATGTCCGCGAGCATGAACTGCAGGCCCTGGAACTCCGCGATCGCCTTGCCGAACTGCTTGCGCTCCTTCACGTAGCCGAGCGCGTAGTCGAGCGCACCCTGCGCGATCCCGAGCGCCTGCGCGGCGATCGTCACCCGGGTGTGGTCGAGCGTCGCCATCGCGGTGCTGAAGCCCGTGCCAGGCTCCCCGATCAGCCGCGACGCCGGGATCCGGACGTTGTCGAAGTACACCTCGCGCGTCGGCGAACCTTTGATGCCGAGCTTCTTCTCCGGCGCGCCGAAGGACACACCCTCGTCGGACTTCTCCACGACGAACGCGGAGATGCCACGGGAGCGCGCGGACGGGTCGGTGACCGCGAACACCGTGTAGAAATCGCTGACTCCGGCGTTCGTGATCCACCGCTTCACGCCGTTCACCACGTATTCGTCGCCGTCGAGAACCGCGCGTGTCTTCATCGAGACAGCGTCCGAGCCGGCCTCGGGCTCGGACAGGCAGTACGAGAACATCGAGTCACCGGCCGCGACCGGCGGCAGGTAGCGCTGCTTCACCTCCTCGGAGGCGGACAGCAGCAGCGGCAGCGAGCCGAGCTTGTTGACGGCCGGGATCAGCGAGGTCGAGGCGCACGCCCGGGCGACCTCCTCGATCACGATCACCGTGGCCAGCGCGTCCGCGCCCGCACCGCCGTACTGCTCCGGGATGTGCGGCGCGTGGAAGTCCGACGCCTTCAGCGCGTCGTACGACGCCTTCGGGAACTCGGCCAGCTCGTCCACGTCCCCGGCATGCGGGGCGACCTTGGCGTCGCAGACGTCGCGAACGGCCTCGCGGATCGCCTGGTGCTCCTCGGACAGCGCGTACAGCTCGAATGAGTTACTCACGAGTCACACAGTACGACGAACAACGCGCGCCGGCAGGACGTCGTACCCCGAAAGTGACCAAGTACGCACAGGCCATACATGAGCCGGTCACCGGCCGATAACCACGATGGGTAGAGTCCCCGACATGAGTGAAGCGACGCCCCGTCCGCTCCGGATCGCCGTGATCGGCACCGGCTACCTCGGCTGCAACACGTCCGCCGGGATGGCCGAGTTCGGTTTCGACGTGATCGGGGTCGAGATCGACGAGCACCGCCTGAAGCTGCTGAACGACGGCAAGGCGCCGCTCTACGAACCCGGGCTGGACCCGCTGCTGAAGAAGCACGTGGACTCCGGCCGGCTGCGGTTCACCAGCGACTACCGCGAGATCGCGGACTGGGCCGACGTCCACTTCATCTGCGCCGGCACCCCGCAGCTCGAGGGCAGCGAGGCCGCTGACCTGTCCCAGCTGCACTCAGTCGTCGACATGCTGGCCCCGCTGCTGACCAAGCCGACGCTGGTGGTCGGCCGCTCCACGGTCCCGGTCGGTACGTCGAAGGTCCTCGAGCAGCGCTTCCACAGCGAGTCCCCGGCCGGTTCGGCGGTGGAGGTCGCCTGGCAGCCGGAGTTCCTCCGCGAGGCGCACGGCGTCGACGACACCTTGCACCCGGACCGGCTGGTGTTCGGCGTCCAGTCCGCGGCGGCCGAGGCGCGGCTGCGCGAGGTGTTCGCGACACCGATCGCGGAAGGTTCGCCGGTGGTCGTGTGCAACCTGCCGACCGCGGAGCTGGTCAAGGGCGGCGCGAACGCGTTCCTGGCCACGAAGATCTCGTTCATCAACGCGCTCGCCGAGATGGCCGACGCGACCGGCGCCGACGTCACCCAGCTGGCCGACGCGCTCGGGTACGACAAGCGGATCGGCCGCGGCATGCTGAACGCCGGCCCGGGGTACGGCGGCGGCTGCCTGCCGAAGGACCTGCGCGCGTTCATGCACCGCGCGGGCGAGCTCGGCGTCGAAGAGGTCATCACGCTGCTGCGCGAGGTCGACGACATCAACCACCACCGCCGCGGCCGGATCGTCGACGTCACCCACGACGCCCTCGGCGGCGAATGGATCGGAAAGAACGTCACCGTCCTGGGCGCCGCCTTCAAGGCCGGCACGGACGACGTCCGCGACTCGCCCGCGCTCGACGTGGCCGGCCGGATCCAGCTGCACGGCGCGAATGTCACGGTCTACGACCCGGAGGCGATGGAGAACGCCCGCAAGGTCCGCCCGACGCTGCGCTACGCCCCGACTGCGATCGAGGCGTGCCGCGAGGCCCACGCCGTCCTGCACCTCACCGAGTGGTCCGAGTTCCGCGAGCTCGACCCGGTCGCCCTGAGTCAGGTCGTCAGCACCCCGGTCGTCGTCGACGCCCGCCTCAACCTGGACGCCGCCGCCTGGCGCGCCGCCGGCTGGACCTACCGCGCGCCCGGGAAGCCCTAGGCGACCTTCGCCTCCCGCAGGACCGGGCGGGTCAGGACGACGCATCCGGTGAGCGCCGAGGCGCACGCGATACCGAGGCAGACGCCGGTGATGCCGATGCCGCTCACATCGGCCAGGGTGCCGAGCACCGGGTTCGCGATCATGATCGCGAGGCTCTGGCACAGCACGACGATGGACTGCAGACGGGACTGGAACTCACGCTCCACCGAGTTCATCAGCAACGGCAGCACGTGACCGGTGAACGTCCCGACGCCGATCCCGCTCAGCACACCGGCGGCGAACGTCAGGGGCAGCGGATCGAGGACCGACAGGCCGAGCAGTCCGACCGCCGCCACCAGCAGACCGACCGCGGCGAAGATGCCGGGCCGCGGGAACGCGCCCCGCAGCAGGATGCGCACGGCGATCACGCCCACTCCGAGGCTGCGGCTGGCGACGAGCAGACCGGCGGTCGCGGCATCCCAGCCGTGGTCCCGGGCGAGCAGCGGGAACAGCAGCGCGTCCAGCGGCATCAGCAGACCGGCCGCGACGGTCATCATGATCAGCAGCGCGCGGGTCAGCGGCCGGCCGAAGGCGACCTGGATCCCGGCGCCGATCGAGCGCAGCATGCCGGCCGGCGTCCGGCCGGGAGGCGCGATCGTGTTCCGCAGCACGAGCAGGACCACGATCATGATGCCGAAGGTGATCGCGTCGAAGCCGGCGGCCGCGGACAGACCGGCCCAGTTCACCAGGACGCCGCCCACCGCCGTACCGGTGACTGCGAACACGACTCCCGTCACCTGGAAGCTCGCCAGTGCGCGCGGGACCTGCGGCGGCGGCACGAGCAGTCGCGGCATCGCGCGCGACGAGGGCAGGAAGAACGCGTCGATGACACCGACCACCAGGGCCAGGATGATCAGCAGCCACACCGGCTCGCCCACGGCCCGGGTCGCCGGGACCAGGGCCGAGGTCACCAGGAACATCGCGGTGCAGCTCACCAGCAGCACGCGCGGTGCGCCGTACCGGTCGCCGACCGCGCCGCCGACCAGCAAGAGGATCGCTCTCGGGGCGGCGGCGAGCAGCAGGATGAGCCCGGCGACGCTGCCGCCGTGGCGGGTGGCGGACCAGCCGATGGCGAACGACATCGTCAGATCGCCGAGGAGGGACACGGCAGCGCCGAACAGCCAGATCCAGTAGCGGACCGGAATGCGCTGCGTGTCCGAGTCAGTGGGCGGAGTCACGATCGACGACCTTAGACGACAACCAATGGGATCTCACGACTACCCGCCCCCGACCTGTGGAAAACCAGTCCAGACCTCAACCTTTACGCAACTCTGCCGCCCCGTCACGCACCGTGCCGCCCTTCCCCCGGGCCATCTCCGCGAGCGACTCCTGGAAGCCGATCATCCGCTCCCGCAGCCGTTCGTCGGAAGCCGCCAGGATCCGGACCGCCAGCAGCCCCGCATTCCGAGCGTTCCCGATCGAGACCGTCGCAACCGGAACGCCGGCCGGCATCTGCACGATCGACAGCAGCGAGTCCATCCCGTCGAGGTACTTCAGCGGTACCGGGACGCCGATCACCGGCAGCGGCGTCACCGACGCGAGCATCCCGGGCAGGTGCGCGGCCCCGCCGGCGCCGGCGATCAGGACCTTGAGGCCCCGCTCGTGCGCTGACCGTCCGTAGTCGATCATCTCGGTCGGCATCCGGTGCGCCGAGACCACATCTGCCTCAAAGGGCACGTCGAACTCGGCGCAGACCTCCGCCGCGGCCTTCATCGTCGGCCAGTCGGAGTCCGACCCCATCACGATTCCAACGGACATGTTCACCCTTACTCGTCGATGGTGCCGGTCAGGTACGCCGCCGCGTGCCGCGCGCGTTCCCGGGTCTGTTCGAGATCGTCGCCGTACGCCGTGACGTGGCCGACCTTGCGGCCCGGCTTCACCGACTTCCCGTAGAAGTGGACCTTCAGCCCCGGGTCGCGGGCCATGCAGTGCAGCAGGCCGCGGTGCATGTCCTCGACGTCGCCGCCGAGCACGTTCACCATCACGGTGTACGGCGCCCGCGCGGCGGGTGATCCGAGCGGCAGGTCGAGCACCGCGCGCAGGTGGTTCTCGAACTGCGACGTGACCGCGCCGTCGATCGACCAGTGCCCGGTGTTGTGCGGACGCATCGCGAGCTCGTTGACCAGCAACCGGCCGTCCCGGGCCTCGAACATCTCGACCGCGAGGATGCCGACCACGCCGAGCTCGCCGGCGATCCGCAGCGCGGTCTGCTGTGCCTGGGCGGCGCGCTCCGGTGCCAGGCCGGGCGCGGGCGCGGTCACCTCGACGCAGATGCCGTCGCGCTGCACCGACTCGACGATCGGGTAGGCGACCGCCTGGCCGTGCGGCGAGCGCGCAACGATCGCGGACAGTTCGCGGACGAAGTCCACCTTCTCCTCGGCCAGGATCGGTACGCCGCTGCCGAACGCGGTCGCGATCTGCGGGTCGTCCGGGCCGTCGACGAACCACACGCCCTTGCCGTCGTACCCGCCGCGGGTGGTCTTCAGGATGACCGGGAAGCCGCCGACCCGCTTGGCGAAGTCCTCGACGTCCGCGGCGTTCGCGACCACCTGGTGCGCCGGCGACGGCGCGTCGAAGGTGTCGAGCCGGGCCCGCATCACGGCCTTGTCCTGGGCGTGCACGAGCGCGTCCGGGCCGGGCCGGACCGCGACCCCGTCCGCCTCGAGCGTGTGCAGCAGGTCGGTCGGGACGTGCTCGTGGTCGAACGTCACCACGTCCGCCTCGGCGGCGAACCGGCGGACCGTCTCCGGGTCGCGGTAGTCGCCGACGGGCGCGTCGGCGACCGCCTGCGCCGCCGACACCGTCGCGCCCTCCGCGAGCACGCGGAGCTGGATGCCGAGCGCGACGGCCGTCTCCTGGGTCATCCGGGCCAGCTGCCCGCCACCGACCATGCCGACCACCGGCGTACCGGCGGGGAGGTCCTTCCGATCGAACTTCACGGTGGGAGCCTAATGTCCTTACAGCATCGGCCCGACGGCGGCCAGGTTTGACACTCTGGGGCGCGCGGGCGATTTCGGGGTAGCACCGGTCGCCGGGTACCGTGGGAAGCTGCCCTCCCCGTCGCGGTGTGATCACAGAAGGTTCCGAACCCCGTTGAAGCTCGTCACCAAGCTGTACCACCAGTTCCAGCACCTGGTGCACGAAGTGGCCAAGTTCGGTCTGGTGGGTGTCCTCGGGCTGGTCGTGGACCTGCCGATCTACAACTGGCTGGTGTTCAACAACCCGCTGGTCCTCGCGGACTCAGGCGAGGGCATGCTGCACCACAAGCCGCTGACCGCGAAGCTGATCTCGACGACGGTCGCCACGATCGTGACCTACTTCGGCAACCGGTACTGGACGTGGCGGCACCGCGAGCGCAGCGGCCTGCACCGTGAGTACGTGCTCTTCTTCGTGCTGAACGGCATTGGCCTGCTGATCGCGGCCGGCTGTCTGGCCTTCTCGCGGTACGTGCTGGACCTGCACACCTGGCTGTCCGACAACATCGCGGCGAACTTCATCGGTCTCGGCCTCGGCACCCTGTTCCGCTTCTGGTCGTACCGGAAGTTCGTCTTCAGGGAAGAGATCGCCCTGGACGAGGTCGAACACACCCCGGCCCCGGACTCCCCCGCCGAGCTCGACGGGGAGTCGACCGGCGACCTCCCCGTCGTTCGCTGAGTCACTCGCCGTTCAAGGGCGTGCCCGGGTCCTTCAGCCCGGCGTAGACGTTGTCGGCAAAGGTTGCGGGGACCTTGCCCACCGACTGGATCACGGTGCTGGTCCCGGTGAAGCGCCCGACGGCGTACAGGTAGGCCGAGTCGGTGTCCTTGTCGATGCCGAGCAGGAGCGTGCCGTAGACACCGCACTTGTGCGCGATCAAGGTTTCGAACCCCTGCCAGGTGCGGGTGCGGACCACCTTGACCACCGGCTTCATCGGTGAGCTGGTCGGAATGTGGATCGTGTAGAGCGCTCCGCCGCGGGTGTTCGCGACGAAGGTGTCGTAGGTCGCCGACTTGCTGACCAGCGCCATCGACTTCACCGAGCTGAAGCCGGGCGCGGACCCGGTCCTGCGCCAGACGCCCTTGCTGCTGACGCTCCACCGGAAGAGCACGCCGTCACTGCGCAGGCCGTACACGTTCCAGCGCGAGACGCCGCCCTGGGTCGGCCCCTGGTACTCGGCCTCCTCCACCGTCGTGAAGTTCCCCCAGCCGCCACCGATCCGCCGCAAGGCCGCCGGAGGGTTGTCGATGATCCCGTCGCCGTGCGCGTCGTACGCCGCCTGGTAGAGCGCGTCGCCGATGACGACGTAGCCGTACACGGCGTATTGAGAGCCGTCAGGGCCCTGGTCGGCGAGTACCGACATCGTCGCCATCACCTTCACCCGGCCCGGCGCGAACGCTGCGCGCCCGAGCGCCTGGCGGCTCACCGTGGGCGGCCTGGTGGACAGGATGCCGACGTTGTTGTGGTCACCTCCCGCGGTGACCGACGAAGCCGACAGACCGCAGCTGTCCGTCGATGTGGCGGACGCCGTACCGGCCGGCGCCAGGGTTGCTGCGGCGAGCAGGGCCGCCGCGGTTGTTGCGAGTGGCTTGATCATTGGTCCACCCCCTTCTACCTACCTTGATGGTCCTAAATCGGCGGCGGTTGTCGATACGGCATGTGAAGATGCGGGGATGAGCGAGATCCAGGTACGGGCGGCACAGGCCGGCGAGTACGGCGCGGTGCAGGCGGTGTTCGGCGGGGCGATGATGTTCGACCCGAAGCCGGACGAGCTGTGGCAGCGGCTGTTCGAGCCGGATCGGGCGTTGGTGGCGACTGACGGTGGCCAGATCATCGGGACGACCAGGGCGCTGACGCGGGAGTTGTCGGTGCCTGGTGCGCTGGTGGACGCTGCGCACGTGACCGGTGTCGGCGTGCAGCCCACACATCGTCGGCGCGGAGTGATGTCCCAGCTGATCGGGCGGCAGTTGCGCGAGGTGCCGGAGGCGATCGCCGTACTGTGGGCGAGCGAGCCGGCGATCTACGGGCGCTTCGGGTACGCCGCGGCCGCGTGGGGCGTGGAGTACACCGTCGACCTGCACCGTGTTGGTCCGTCCAACGACCGGATCCGTCCGGGCGAGCTCGGTGTACTCACCGTGGACGAGGCGCTCAAGGAGCTGCCGGCGATCCTGCGCAGGCTGCAGACGCAACGATCCGGGGTGTCCGGGCGGTCCGAGCTGCGCTGGCAGGCCCGCCTCCAGGACAAGCCGGACGACCGGGGCGGGCGGACCGAGCGGCGGATCCTGGCGCACCGCGACGAGACCGGAAGCATCGACGGGTACGCGCTGTGGCGGGGCAAGATGATCTGGGGACCGACCGGCCCGGCGCACGAGGTGTCCGTCGAGGAACTGGTCGCACCCGAGCTCCCGGCGTACAAGGCGCTCTGGCAGCACCTGCTGACGATGGACCTGAGCGCCAAGCTCACCTACGAGTACGGCGCCGTGGACGAGCCGCTCCAGCAACTCGTCAGCTACCCGACCGCCCTGGAGCGCCGGCTCGGCGAATCGCTGTGGCTGCGGGTGACCGACGTACCGCGGGCCCTGCGGCAGCGTCGGTATGCCACACCGCTCGACGTCGTGCTGGACGTGACGGACAACGTGATCGAGTCGAACACCGGACGGTTCCGGTTGACCGCCGACGGCTCGACGGTCACGTGCGACCGCACCAACGACGCGCCCGACCTGAGCCTGTCGGTCACGGAACTCGGCGGCGCCTACCTCGGCGGTCGTCCCCTGACCGAGTTCGCCGCCACCGGCCGCGTCACCGAGCACACCCCGGGCGCGCTGACCCGCACGACAGCAGCCTTCGGCTGGCCGGTCGCACCGGTGACCCTGGAAGTCTTCTAGCGGTCGTCGTCCGAGCTGAAGATCGTGCCGTCGTCGGTCCGCGGCTGCTGCTCCTGCGGCTGCGGGCGGCGGCGCATGTGCTCCGGCGGCTGCTCGTCTTCGAGGATGCCGTCGCCGGGCCGGCCCTCGGGCCCGCCGAACAGCAGGTCGGACATCTGTAGGTGGACGTGCTCGACGTGCGGTACGTCGGGGAGCACGACCTGACCGCGTTCGCCGGCGGACTCGATGTGCAGCGTGCCGCAGCCGAGCAGGCGGTCGACCAGGCCGTGCTCGTAGGACACGTCGTTGATCCGCATCAGCGGGATGTCGCGGCCGGTCCGGGTAAGGATGCCGTGCCGGGTGATCAGCCGCCGGTTGGTGATCGTGTACGTCGAGAAGAACCAGTTCAGGAACGGCTTCAGCGCGAACGTCGCGAGGACCACCACGCCGACCGCGAGGATCGCGATCCGGGCCGGCGTCTGCAGCGAGCCGGACGGCACGATCGCGGCCAGGAAACCGCCCAGGGCCGCGACGACCAGCAGCAGGAGCACCGGGCCGATCAGCGCCTTCCAGTGCGTTCGGGTGCTGACGACGACGTACTCGTCCTCACCCAACAACTTCGCCGAGATCGCCATGGACCCAGTCTCACAGGTCCCGGGTTCGGTTGTCCCCTCCCGACACGATCGAGGGCACTCCCGCGGGCACGATCGGGCGGCAAAGAGGTTTAACACTTCACAAAATGCATACAGTGAGCCAGGATGCGCGAGGGGTTATCAGCTGGGGGACGAGAAGGAGCCGTGATGGCAGTCTTGTCGATACTCGACCGGGAACACACCGTCGCACCGCCGGGCTACAGCCGCTGGCTGATCCCGCCCGCCGCGCTCGCGGTACACCTGTGCATCGGCCAGGCGTACGCGACCAGCGTGTACAAGACCTCGATGGTGAAGCACTTCGACAGCAGTCAGACCGCTGTCGGCGTGGTGTTCAGCATCGCGATCGTGATGCTCGGCCTGTCCGCCGCCGTCGGCGGCACCTGGGTGGAGCGCAACGGCCCGCGGAAGGCGATGTTCGTCGCCGCCTGCTTCTGGGCCTCCGGCTTCGGAGTCGGTGCCCTCGGCATCGGCACCGGCCAGCTCTGGCTCGTCTATCTCGGGTACGGCGTGATCGGCGGCATCGGTCTCGGGATCGGCTACATCTCGCCGGTCTCGACGCTGATCAAGTGGTTCCCGGACCGCCCGGGACTCGCGACCGGCCTGGCGATCATGGGCTTCGGCGGCGGCGCGCTGGTCGCCAGCCCGCTGTCCCGGCAACTGCTCGGCCTTTACGACTCCGGCTACGACCCGAACGTCAGTACGTCGGTGGCCGGCGGCGGCGCACTCGTCGGGCTGTTCCTGACGCTGGGCATCGGCTACTTCGTCATCATGATGTTCGGCGTCTTCAACATCCGCGTCCCCGCTGACGGGTGGGCGCCGGCGGGCTTCGACTCGTCGGCCGTGCGGCAGAAGACGCTCGTCACCACCGGCAACGTCTCGGCGGCGAACGCGATCAAGACGCCGCAGTTCTGGCTGCTGTGGGTCGTGCTGTTCTGCAACGTCACCGCCGGGATCGGCATCCTCGAGCAGGCCAGTCCGATGATCCAGGACTTCTTCCGCGGCGACGGTGTCACAGGGGGCAAGTCGAGCGTCGCCGTCGCGGCCGCGGCCGGCTTCGTCGGCCTGCTGTCGATCTTCAACATGGCCGGCCGGTTCGGCTGGTCCTCGACGTCCGACCTGATCGGCCGCAAGCCCATCTATGCGATGTACCTCGGCGTCGGGATCATCGCGTACACGCTGCTGGCGAGCATCGGAGACAGCAGCACCGTGGTGTTCGTGCTGCTGGCCGCGGTCATCATCTCGTTCTACGGCGGCGGGTTCGCGACGGTTCCGGCGTACCTGCGGGACCTGTTCGGCACCTACCAGGTCGGCGCGATCCACGGCCGGCTGCTGACCGCGTGGTCCGCGGCCGGTATCGCCGGTCCGCTGATCATCAACGGGTTCCTCGACCGCGAGGGCAAACCGGGCACGCTGACCGCGTCGGCGTACCGGCCGGCCCTGTTCACGATGGTCGGCGTGCTGGCCGTCGGGTTCGTCGCGAACCTGCTGATCCGCTCCGTCTCCCAACGGTTCCACGAGAAGTCCGAGTCCACGCTGGAGGCAACGTCATGAACCAGACCCCGCGCCTCGTCATCTCCTGGCTCCTGGTCGCCGTACTCCTCGGCTACGGCGTCATCGAAACCCTGATCACCGCAGCCAAGATCTTCACCGAGTAGCGCGGCTGGTAGGGCGACTTTGTGCACCAGATCCGCACCTTCGGCGCCCGAATGTGCGGACCTGGTGCACAAAGTCAGCCGGCTCGGCGTAGGTGGGTGACGTCGCCTGCTGCCAGGGGGCGTGGGCCGTCGGGGGTGTCGACGATGAGGCGGCCGTCGTCGGCCAGGTCGCGGGCGGTGCCTTCGAGGAAGGTGCCATCGGGCAACTCCACGCGGACTGCCTGTCCCAGGGTTGCCGACAGCGCGCGGTATTCCGGAAGTACGACCGACGGATCGCCACTGGCGTCGACCCAGGACTGATAACGACCAGCGAGCTCGCGCAGTACTGCCGCCATGACAGTGGCTCGGTCGGTCGTGGTCGCCTCCTCGAGAGCCAGGGACGTGGCGGCCTCGTGGGGCTTCTCGTCGGAGCGGAGCGTCACATTCAAGCCGATGCCGACGACCGCGGCACCGTCGACGCGCTCCAGCAGGATGCCGGCGAGCTTGCGGTCCTCGACCAGCACGTCGTTCGGCCACTTCACCTGTGCCGGGACCTCGGCGACCTTTCGTACGGCGGCTGCAACGGCCAGCGGCACAAGGAGACCCAGCCACGGCCAGCGCGCGGCATCGACCGCAACAGGACGCAGCAGCACAGACATCAGCAACGCAGACCGCGGTGGAGTGGTCCACGTCCGCCCCAGCCGTCCGCGCCCGGACGACTGGTACTCCGCGGCAACGACCAGCCCCTCGGGCTGACCAGCCGCGGCCGCAGCCGCCACGACAGCGTTCGTCGACGGCGTCTCCGCGAGTACGTCGATCTGCGTCCACAGCGCACCGGGACGCACCAGCCGCCCCCGCAGGAACTTCTCGTCCAGCGGGGGCCGGTCCAGGTCGCTGAACATCAGCCGGTGTTCTGCAGACCGGCGGCGACACCCGAAACGGTCAGCAACAGCAACCGGCGGGTGCGGACGATCTGCTCCTCGTCCAGTGAGTCGTCGGTCCGCAGTGTCCGCAACGCCCGCAGCTGCAGGTAGCTGAGCGCGTCGACGTACGGGTTGCGCAGCTCGACCGCACGGCCCAGCACACGCCGCCCTTGCAGCAGACGCTCCTGGCCGAGCACCTTGAGCACCCACTCGGTGGTCAGCTCGTGCTCGTCGAGCATCTGCTGCGTGAGCTCGGGCCGGTCGCCCAGCTCGAGGTAGCGGCCGAGGATGCGCCGGTCCGTCTTGGCCAGCGACATCTCCGCGTTCTCCAGCATCACCTGGAACAGCGGCCAGTTCTGGTTCGCGTCGCGCAGCAGGTCGACGTCACCGACCGCGGCGAGCGCCGTACCGAGACCGAACCAGCCGGGCGCGTTCACGCGGGCCTGGGACCACGCGAAGACCCACGGGATCGCCCGGAGGTCCTCCAGCGACGACACCGCGACGCCCCGGCGCGCCGGGCGCGATCCGAGCGGCAGCTGCCCCAGCTCCTCCAGCGGCGTCACGGTGCTGAACCATTCCGCGAACCCGTCCGCCTTCACCAGCCGGTGGTACGCCGTCCGCGCGGCCTCGTCGAGCGTCTTCTCCATCACCGAGAACCGCTCGGCCGCCACCGCGGCCCGCTCCTCGACAGCCGGGGTCGATGCCAGCAGCGTCGCTGCCGTCACCTGCTCGATGTGCCGCTGCGCGATCGCCGCGTTGCCATACCGGGCCGGGATCGCTTCGCCCTGCTCGGTGAGCTTGAACCGCCCGGCCACCGATCCGGGAGCCTGGGCGAGGACGGCGCGGTTCGCCGGGCCACCACCACGCCCCAGTGCGCCGCCCCGGCCGTGGAACAGCGTCAGCCGGATCGCGTTGCGCTGCGCCCACGCCGTGATCCGCGCCTGCGCGTCGTACAGCGCCAGCGTCGCCGAGACCGGGCCGACGTCCTTCGCGGAGTCGGAGTACCCGAGCATGACCTCGAAACGCCGGTCGTTCGCGGTGAGCCGGTGCCGGACCCGGGTGAGCTGGATCGCGTTGTCGAGCACCTCGACCGAGTTCTGCAGGTCCTCGCCGGTCTCGAACAGCGGTACGACGTCGAGCTCGATCGGACGTCCGTCGAGCGCCGCGTCGGCCAGCTCGTACACGGCCGCCAGGTCGCCCGCGTTGCGCGTGAACGACACGACGTACCGGCGGCAGGCCTCGGGGCCGAAGCGCTGCTGGATCTGCGCGATCACCCGGAGCGTCGCGAGCACTTCCTCCGTCTGGTCGGACAGCTCGCCGCCGCCGAGCACCTCCTCCAGCGCCTTCGCGTGCACCGAGGAGTGCTGACGGATCTCCAGCTCGGCCAGGTGGAACCCGAACGAGTTCACCTGCCAGATCAGCTGCTGCAGCTCGCCGAACGCCTGGCGCGGAGCACCGGCGGTCACCAGCGAGTCCTGCAGGACCTTGAGCTCGTGCAGGAAGTCGGCGGCCCGCGGGTACCCGAAGTCCGCGTCGCGGGACCGGGTCGCGGCCAGCCGGCGAGCAGCCAGCAGCAGGAGCTGCCGGTGCGGCTCGGCCGGGGAGCGCGTCTCGATGTCGGTGATCAGCTCCGGGTTGACCGCCCGCGCGTCTTCCAGGATGCGGCGCACCGGGGCCGACGGCGGCGTGGTCGCGGCGTCCAGGGTCAGCGCGCGGCCGAGCGCCTCGGTGGCCTGCTCCAGTGCGCGGAGCACGTGGTCGGCCTGGATCTGCATCGCCTCGCGAGTGATCGCGGCGGTGACGTTCGGATTGCCGTCGCGGTCGCCGCCGATCCACGAACCGAGGTGCACGAACGGCGCCACCACAGGCGTCCGCGTCCCGGCCGCGTCACCGGCCAGCGCGTCGTCGAGGCGCCGGTACACGTTGCCGACGACGGTGAACAGCGTCTCCTCGAACACCGCCATCGCCGACCGCACCTCGTCCAGCGGGGACGGGCGGCTGGTGCGCAGCTGCGACGTACGCCACAGGACGTCGACCTGCTCGACCAGGCGGCGACGGTTCTCGGCCAGGTCACTGTCGCCGGCCCGCGGGTCGTGCCGCTCGTCGAGCAGCGACGTGATCCGGCGGATCGTCGCGAGCACGGCGCGGCGCCGGGCCTCGGTCGGGTGCGCGGTCAGCACCGGGCGGAACTCCAGGCCGTTCAGCAGTGCGCGGGCCTGCTGCTCGCCGCTGTCGCGGGAGATCTGCTCGACGGCCTGGGCCAGCTCCGACACGACGGCCTCGCTGCCGGCCCGGTCACGCTCCCGCAGGACCCGCGCCCGGTGCAGCTCCTCGCTGAGGTTCGTCAGGTGGAAGTAGCAGGTGAACGCCCGGGCAACGTCCTCGGCGCGCTCGTGCGGCCAGGACGCGACCAGTTCCTCGGCCGCGGCGCCGTCGCCGGCGATGGTCAGCTCGCGCAGTTTCTCGACGTCGTCGAGCAGCGGCTGACCGGCGTACTCGACCAGGACCTTGCCGAGGATCTCGCCGAGCAGGCGGACGTCGGCCCTGAGTTCTTCAGGCACCTCGAACCGCGCGCGGGTACGGGTCTCACTACCGGTCTCGCTCACGTTCGCCCACCCTATCGGCGGACGCCCGTCCACGCTGCCGAGTCCGCCCACTGGAAGCCGATCGTGACCGGTTGTTCAGCTACTTCACAGTATGTACGCCGGACAGGTCCGTCAGACGTTGCCGAATCCGCCGCCGACGACCTGGGAGACGGTCCGGGCCAGCTCGGCCGGGGTGCGGGTGGTTCCGTCGATGACGAGCATCCGCGCGCACGCCTCGGTCATCGAGGCGAGCAGCTCGGCCAGGACCGGGAGGTTCGCGTCCGGGTCCGTGACGCCGGGCAACGACTGCAGCAGGGTGAGTCGCAGGCTCTCGACCAGGAACGCCCGGGCGGCGCGGACCCGCTCCGAGACGACCGGCGCGGCGCCGTACTGCGCACCGAACACGATCCGCCAGGACTGCGGATTCTTCTGCACCGCGGTCAGGAAGGCCGTCAGTCCCTCCAGCACGTGCTCCTGGGGGGTGCCGACGGTCGGGTCGGCCGGGAGCGCGGACACGATCGAGATGACCAGATGCTGCTCCTCGCGGGCCAGCAGGGCGAGCAGCAGCTCGTCTCGGTTCGCGAATGAGTCGTAGACCACCGGTTTCGTGACGCCGGCCGCGTCCGCCACCGACTGCATCGTCGTGCCGGGATACCCCTTGGCGTTGAAGACCTCGAGCGCGGCGTCCAGAATCATCGGCCGGCGGCGCTCAGGGCCGAGATGCCGCGCGCGCCGGCGTTTCTCAGCATCCGCGACCACTTGACAAACCTACCTCATCGTAGGAAATTCCTACGGTCTGGTAGGAACTGCCGCGGGGGTGGTCGATGACCGAGCGAGGCAGTGCCGGCTGGCTCGAGTCCGCGGGCATCACCGCCCTGGACGCGAGCGAGCTCGCCCGGCTGGTCGACCGGACGTCGGAGCGGGAGCTTCGGCATCGACTCATCGGGGGAGTACGAGAGATCGCGTTGCGCGAGATCTTTCGCCGGATGCCGGAGTACCTCCGACCCGCCCGGGCCGCCGGGTTCGACGCTGTGATCAGCTGGCAGATCACCGGCGCGGGCGGGGCCGGTCGTCCGGACGCGGTCGACGAGTACTGGACCCGCGTCCACGACGGCCGGTGCAAGCTGGTGCCCCGGGGGCCCACTCCCCCGGACATCTCGATCCGCACCGACCCCACCACGCTGCTGCGGATCGTCACCGGCAACGAGGACCCGGTCGTGGCCGTCCTCAAACAACGCCTCACCGTCCGCGGCGACCTGGCCCAGGCCGCCCGCCTGCCCAAACTCTTCAGCGCGGGCCCGGCCTAGTCACCGGGTCAGGCCGTCGGATCCTCCGGTCCGCGGGCGGGTGGCGCCTTCGTCGGGGCGGCGCGCTTCGCCGGAGTGGATGCGGCGCAGCGGCGGGATCGCCGGATCGGCCGCGAACGCCGCCGGGCCGGCCTGCTCGCGGTTCAGGGCCGCGCCGTTGGGGTTGGGCGGCTGCTGCTCGAAGGTGCGGACAGCTGTCAGAGTCCGGTCGCCGAGGGTGGCGCCGTACAGCTCTGCCTGGCGGCTCACGTTCGCGCCGTCGGCCTGCCAGCTGGCGACCAGCGCCGGGAGTTCGTCGAAGCCCTCGGTCAGCATGGTGGCGGTCGCAGCGGCGGCCGCCGGACGGCTCGCGGCTGGGATGGACGAGGCCGTCACCATCGTCTGCGCTGCGGCGGTCGTCGCGGCAGCGGGTGAGGTCACCTGGCCGGCGGTGAGATCGGTCTGGATCCCGGCATGGTGTTCCACCCTGGACACGAGGTGCTCGGCAACGATCCCGCGGACGTCCTCGAGGCGCGGTTCGGCCGAGCGCTGCCAGTAGTCGATGTCCGCCAGGAACCCGTTCAGCTTGCCCAGCTCCTCGGTGGCCATCTTGCTGGCGTCGTCGATCGTCCCCGCGCCGCCGGTGACGTCCTCGCGCCGGTTCTCCAGCTCCTCGGTGAATTCCCGCTGCTTGGCCTCCCGGATGTCCCGGGTGGCGAAGCCGGCTTCGATGCTCCGGGCAAGGTGCCGGCGGATCCCCGGCTGCTGCTCAGCCGGCAGCCGCTGGTAGTCGAGCCGGTCGTCCAGCAGCATCCCCGCGGCCGCGTACGCCGCCCCGCCGTGGCCCTCGGCAACGAGTTTCCGCAGGACGTCCTCCTCCCGGGTCGCGGTCCGGGCGCCGATCGCGATCGCCATCGCCCGGGCCGCCGCAACGTCCCCTTCGAGCTGCGGCAGCGCGAACCGTCCGAGGTCGTCCGGCCGTCCGTCCGTGAACAGGTCCGCGACCAGCCGCGGTGTCGCGTTGGCGGCGTACGCCCGGCTGACGGCCCCGGCCAGCCGGTCCCGCGCCCCGGCGTCGACGGGCGGCGGCAGTGCCGGGTCCGGCTCGAGGGAGTCCGCACACAGCGCGACCAGCTCGGTCAGCCCGGCGCGGGCGTCCTCGCGCCGGTCGTACCAGCGGCCGTCCTGGCGGTTCGAGACCACCCGGAGCGTCGTCGCCAGCCGTCCCGGCAGGTCCAGGTTGTCGGCGAGCGGCTGGAGCATCTCCACGTGCCCCTCGCTCAGCTCGGGCGGCCGTCTCGAAGCGACACCGTCGACGGTGTCCCTCTCGACGAGCCGGATCACCTGCTGGACGAGTCTGTCGACGGCAGCCACGCCGGAAACCTATCCCCGGAGCGGTTCAGTCAGGGGTCTGCGAGCGAGGTCACAAGCGGTACGGCGTACTGGCGCGTAGGCTGCCCATTCATGGGAGAGACCGTGAACATCCACACCACCGCCGGGAAGATCGCGGACCTCGAGCACCGGCTCGACGAGGCCGTGCACGCCGGGTCGGAGCGCGCGGTGGAGAAGCAGCACGCGCGCGGCAAGAAGACCGCCCGCGAGCGGATCGAGCTGCTGCTGGACGAGGGCTCCTTCTCCGAGCTGGACGAGTTCGCCCGGCACCGGTCGACGAGCTTCGGCCTGGACGGGAACCGCCCGTACGGCGACGGCGTGGTGACCGGGTTCGGCACCATCGACGGCCGTCAGGTGTGCGTGTTCGCGCAGGACTTCACCGTCTTCGGCGGCAGTCTCGGCGAGGTCTTCGGCGAGAAGATCGTCAAGGTGATGGACCTGGCGATGAAGATCGGCTGCCCGCTGATCGGCATCAACGACTCCGGCGGCGCCCGGATCCAGGAGGGCGTGGTCTCGCTCGGCCTGTACGGCGAGATCTTCCGCCGCAACGTCCGCGCGTCCGGCGTGATCCCGCAGATCTCCCTCATCATGGGCCCGTGCGCGGGCGGCGCGGTCTACTCCCCCGCGGTCACCGACTTCACGGTCATGGTCGACGAGTCGTCGTACATGTTCATCACCGGCCCGGACGTGATCAAGACCGTCACCGGCGAGGACGTCACCCAGGAGGAGCTCGGCGGCGCCCGGACGCACAACACCAAGTCCGGCAACGCGCACTACCTCGGCTCCGACGAGGAGGACGCGATCGAGTGGGTGAAGGCGCTCGTCGGTCACCTGCCGCAGAACAACCTCGAGGACCCGCCGGTGTACGACGCGCTGTATGACACTGGGGGCCTGGAGCCGACCGAGACCGACCTGGCGCTCGACACCCTGGTCCCGGACTCGCCGAACCAGCCGTACGACATGCACACCGCGATCGAGGCGGTCGTCGACGACGGCGACTTCCTCGAGGTGCAGACGCTGTTCGCGCCGAACATGATCGTCGGCTTCGGCCGGGTCGAGGGCCGTCCGGTCGGCGTGGTCGCGAACCAGCCGATGCAGTTCGCCGGCACCCTCGACATCGACGCCTCCGAGAAGGCGGCCCGGTTCGTCCGCACCTGCGACGCGTTCAACCTGCCGATCCTCACCTTCGTCGACGTGCCCGGCTTCCTGCCCGGCACCGACCAGGAGTGGAACGGCATCATCCGCCGCGGCGCCAAGCTGATCTACGCCTACGCCGAGGCGACCGTCCCGATGATCACCGTGATCACCCGCAAGGCCTACGGCGGCGCGTACGACGTAATGGGCTCGAAGCACCTCGGCGCGGACATGAACATCGCCTGGCCGACCGCGCAGATCGCGGTGATGGGCGCCCAGGGCGCAGTCAACATCCTCTACCGCCGCGAACTGTCCGGCTCCGAGGACCCGGACAGCCGCCGGCAGCAACTGATCACCGAGTACGAGGACCACCTCGCGAACCCTTACATCGCCGCCGAACGCGGCTACATCGACGCGGTGATCAAACCCAGCGAAACCCGCGCCGAAATCGTCCGCGCCCTCCGCCTCCTCCGCACCAAACGAGACACCCTGCCCCCCAAGAAGCATGGGAACATCCCCCTGTGAGCGACATCGTGAAGATCGTCAAGGGCGACCCGACGCCCGAGGAACTCGCGGCCCTGATCACGGTGATCGCCGCGCGCGCCGCCGCACCGGCCGCCGAGGCGGAGACCGACCGAGCCAGCAACTGGTCCACCTACTGGCGCAACGCCCGCACCCCGTTCCACCCGGGCCCGGGCCAGTGGCGCGCCAGCGCTCATCCGTAAACACTGGCGGTATGGCCAAATACGCGGTCAATCCCGAAGCGATCGACAACGCGCGGAAGCTGATCGACGCGCGGCAGTACGTGCTGGACAGCGACTGGGGTGAAGTGCAGCCGCGCGCCGACGACCAGAACACGTATCTGGACAAGCACAGCTGGCAGGAGTACGGCGCCTGGCACCTCGGGCTCACCGAAGGCGCCGGCGAGGAGACCAAGGCGCGCTACGGGTTCGTGCTCGGCGACTTCCGCCGTATCCACCGCACCGCGCTGATCGCCTCGGTCTACCGAGCCTCCGAATGGCGCCACAAGGCCGTCGAGCTCGCCGCGCACGACCTGCTGCAGTACCTCGACGAGAAGACCGGACTCACCGCCGATGCTTAGTCGTCGCTGCTGAATTTCGACTCGTCGAACCAGAGGTCGGCGGGGACGCGGGTGGTCAGTTCGTCGACGACGGCAGTCGCGCCGCGAAACATGTCGGGGTCGACGGGGATCGTGCAGCCGTTCGCGCCGAAGACCAGGGTCATGCCGTCGGGGCTGCGCAGCACCCCGGCGATCTCGTCCCAGCGGACCTCGTGGATTCCGTCCGCGTCGCGCAGGACCAGCGCGTCGTTGGTGCGGACCCACAGCATCGAGCGGGCTTCCTTGACGAAGGCCCGCGCGGTCAGCGGCGGCTTGAAGATCCGGCCGGCCGGTAGCTCGGCGATCACCGGGCACGGCGCGACGACCGTGAACCCCGCCTCCTGCCAGGCCGCCAGCGCGTCCTCCTCGCCATACCCGATCGCACCGGGCAGCGCGGTCTTGAGTACGGCGGCGATGTCCGGCGACTGCACTGCCGCCAGCCGCGCCGGGTCGACCCGCGGCAACTCGGGCTCGCCGAAGATCCGGCTCATCGCGATGCTCCACGCTCGCCGTAGCTCGGGATCGTCGGCGACCAGCTTCTCCTCGGCGCGCGCGATCTGGTGCGCCAGCTCGGACGGCGTCGGCCCGTTCGCCGCGAGGTCGGTCAGCGCCTCGACGACCGCCCGGGAGACCGCTTCCTCGCTGCCGTCACGCGCCTCGGCGTACACCACCCAGTCGCTCGATCCGCCCGGGCCCGGGACCATGTCGAGGTCGATCTCGTAGCTGTGCCCGCCGACGAAGCGGCACTTCTCCTCAATCCGCTGCCGCAACGTCATGATCGCGAGCGTCGAGAGCCGTACGTCGTCCTCCGGCGGCAACGTCAGCAGTACGCCGGCCGCGGGAATGCCGAACCCGACCACGGCCGGGCCGTCGAACGACCGTGCCGGCGGCAGCACCCGCACCGGCGCCGGGCCGCTCGGCAAGGCCAGCTCGAGTCCCTCGGGGAGCGGACCGGTCACCTGCAGCACCGCGTTCTGCGGGACGAACCATTCCTTGGCGAAGGACAGCACTTGCTCGGACGTGAGCCCGTCGTACCCCGGCCCTTCGAGCCAGGCGAGCCCCGGCCCCCGAGCGCCGAACCGCACGTTGAGCAGAAACGCGACGACCGGGTGGGCGACGTGGCCTTCCTCCGCTGTCAGCACCTGCGCTTCGAGGGCGAGCCGGTCGACCGGCGGCGCGGCGAGCGCGCGGGCGATGCGGTCGAGGAACTCGCCGACCCGCGCCGATGAGCCGGAGGCGACGAACGTCGTGGTCAGCAGGTCGACCTCGGCGTTCATCTCGATCGGCAGGTCGCGGACGCTGTACATCACCAGGTGCTCGAGCGCGTGCGCGACCCCGATCGTGCGCAGCGTCTCGTCCCGGCTGCCGACGGCGAAGGTCAAGGTGACGTCGGTCTGCCGCTGCTCGCCGGGATGCCGCACCACCCGGACGCCGTTGATGTACTCGTCCACGGGCGAACCCTAGCGGTCAGGTTCGGCGGAAGCGGACCAGCGGATAGACCGGCGCGTCTCCCGTGTTGCGGGTCGGGCCAACGAAACTTGTCGCGCCGTCCAGGACGAGGCCGTAGCGCGCTGCGGTGGCGGCCAAGTGGGTGAGGGCGTCCTGGGAGCGGGTGTCGTCGGGGGTGCGGCTGTCGGCGTAGCGGCTGGCGTCGGACTTTTCGGTGGTGGTGACGAAGACGCCGTCGGTGCGGAGGACGCGGGCGACCTCGGCGATCACGGGCTCGCTGTCGTCGAGCAGGTGCAGGAGCCAGACCGCGACGACCGCGTCGCAGCGCCGGTCGGCCACCGGGAGGCGGGCCGCGTCCGCCGCGGCGACGTGCCCGGGGAGCCGGACCCGCGCGCGGCGCAGCATCGCGGTGGACAGGTCGACGCCGTGCACCAAGTTGCCGAGAGCAACCAGCTCCGCCCCGACGATGCCGGTACCGACCGCGAGCTCGAGCACCCGTCCGCCCTTCGGCAGCAGGGAGTCGACCGCGCGGGCCGCGGCCTCCGCGCGGACGAGACCACCGCGGGTTTCGTCGTACGACGACGCCACGGTCTCGTCGTAGCTGTACGGCTGCTGCGTCTTCCACAGCTCCGGCCAGGACATCCCGACCTCGATCAGCATCCGGCGCAGCAACGGCAGCGAGAGGCCTACGACGTTGTGGTAGTCGCCCTCGATCGCGGTCACGAACGGGCCGCCGAGGCCGTCGACGGTGAAGGCTCCGGCGACGACGAGCGGCTCGCCGGTGGCGACGTACGCGTCGATCTCCTCGTCGGTCAGGTCCGCGAACTCGACCTTCGTGGACGACAGCTCCCGCAGCTCCTGCTTGCCGGCGGTGTCGATCAGGCAGTGCCCGGTGTGCAGTACGCCGCTGCGCCCGCGCATCATCCGCCAGCGCTCGCGGGCGATGTCCGGCGTCTCGGGCTTGCCGTACGGCTCCCCGTCGAACTCGAGAACCGAGTCGCAGCCGAGCACGGTCGCGTGGTCCGTCAGATTCGCGACGACCGCGCGGGCCTTCAGCGTCGCGAGCAGGCGGGCGAGCTCGCCGGGGTTCTCCGCGGTGATGTCGTCCTCGTCGACGCCGGAGACGATCACCTCCGGCTCGATCCCCGCGGCCCGCAGTGTCTTCAGCCTGGCCGGCGACGCCGACGCCAGGACGAACCGGGGGCTCACAGCTTCGCCATCGCGCGTCGCAGCGGGTCCAGGCCGATCGATCCCAGGTTCAGCGCGCCGGAGTGGAACGCCCGCAGGTCGAACGCGGAACCCTTGCGCTGCTTGGCTTCCTCGCGCGCCTGCAGCCAGATCCGTTCGCCGACCTTGTACGCCGGCGCCTGGCCCGGCCACCCGAGGTACCGGTTCAGCTCGGCCTGCAGGAACTCGGTCTCCATCCGGCAGTGCGCCCGCAGGAACTCGAACCCGAGATCGGCGGTCCACCGCTCGCCCGGCCGCCAGCCGAACGGGTTGTCCCGCGGCACCTCCAGCTCCAGGTGCATGCCGATGTCGACGATCACCCGCGCGGCGCGGAACCCCTGCGCGTCCAGCATGCCGAACCGCGCGCCGGGGTCCTCGATGTAGCCGAGCTCCTCCATCAGGCGCTCGGCGTACAACGCCCAGCCCTCGCCGTGGCCGGAGACCCAGCAGGCCAGCCGCTGCCAGCGGTTCAGCAGGTCGGTGCGCAACATCGTCTGCGCGACCTGGAGGTGATGCCCGGGCACGCCCTCGTGGTAGACCGTGGTGACCTCACGCCAGGTGGCGAACGTGTCCAGGCCGTTCGGGACCGCCCACCACATCCGGCCCGGCCGCGTGGTCAGGTCCTCGCTCGGCTGCGTGTAGTAGATCGAGCCGTCCGAGGTCGGCGCGATCATGCACTCCAGCCGGCGGATCTCGTCGGCGATGTCGAAGTGGGTGCCGGCCAGCTCGGCGACGGCGGTGTCGGACAGCTCCTGCATCCAGTCCCGGAAGGTTTCCTTGCCGTGGATCGTCCGCGCCGGGTCGGCGTCCAGCAGGGCCGCGGTCGCCTCGATGGTCCGGTCGCCGCCGTTCAGCCCAGCCGCGATGTCCTGCATCGCCGACTCGATCCGGGCCAGCTCCGCCCAGCCCCACGCGTAAGCCTCCTCGAGGTCGACCGCGGCGCCGAGGAAGCTCCGCGACGCCAGCTCGTACACCTCCCGGCCGCATGCGTCGCGCTGCGGCGCGCGCCGCGCGAGGTCGCTGGTCAGCCAGGCGCCGAACTGGTCGAAGGCCTTCCGCGCCGCGGCGGCCGCGGCTTCCACGGTCGGCTTGACCGCGTCGTCCGGCGCCTGCGCGGCCAGGCTGCCGAAGAAGTCGTCGCCGTCGGCACCGGTCCAGCTGGCGATCCGGTCGGCCAGCCCGGTCACCTGACGGACGGCCGAGACCCGCCCCTGATCGGCCTGCTCGAGCAGCGTGTCGCGGTACCCGTCGAGCGCCGTACCGATCTGGTTGAGCCGAATCGCGACGATCTCCCAGTCCTGCGGGGTCGCGGTCGGCATCAGGTCGAACACCTGCCGCAAGCCCACCGGCACCGAGGCGATCGAGTTCAGCTGGTGCTGCGGTACGCCGGCCTGGTAGCGCTCGAACTCCAGGCCGAGCCGCTCCACGAAGGCGTCCTTCGCGACCTCCTCGCGCGGACTTCCCGGCTCGATCGACGCGGCCTCGGCGAGCGACCCGCGGGTCAGCTCGATGCGGGCCGCGAACCCAGCAGGTGTGAAGTCCGGCAGCTCGTGGTCGTGGCCGGTGACGCCCAGCTCGGTGGCCAGCAGCGGGTCGAGCGCGATCTCCTGCTCGAGGTGCCGCTCGGCGAGTTGGTCGATCGGGCTGTTCGGCGTACTGACATCGGTCACACGCCGACCCTACCCGCCGAGGGTCGGCGGGGCTGACCTGTTTGTTGCCGATACTGTGGCGGTCGCTGAATGCCAGCACGAGGGACGAGAGGAACGGCGTTGAGCCAGCCACCCTACGGGCCGCCCGGCCAGAACCCGCCGTACCAGCAGGGCCCGCCCCCGGGGCAGTACGGCCCGCCGCCGCAGGGTCCTCCGCCCGGTCAGTACGGTCCGCCGCCGCAGGGTCAGTACGGCGGTCCGCCCCCTGGTCAGTACGGCGGTCCGCCGCAGTACAGCTCGCCGCCGCAGCAGCAGGGGCCTGGGTTCGGCTGGGGTCCGAGCTTCGGCGCGGGCGGTCCTGGTGGTCCCGGCGGCCCTGGTGGTCCTGGTGGTCCAGGCATGGGGTGGCAGCCGCAGCAGCCGCGGAAGAAGTCGAAGGCGCCGCTGATCGCGATCCTGACGATCGTCGGGATCGCCGTCGTCGGCGGCGCGATCATCGGTCTGGTGCGGAAGGCAACCACCGACGTCACCACGCCGCCGGTGACCCCGTCGCGGTACACACCGGAGCCGACCACGACCGGGTCGCCGACCGAGGAGCCCACCGGGTCGCCGACCGAAGAGCCGACGACCACCGAGCCCACCACGACCGAGCCGACCACGACGGAGACCTCGAGCACGCCGAACAAGCCGTCGGACGCGGTCGTGGTCGGCAAGAACGCGCTCTACAAGGTCGGCCAGATGCGGACGGTCAACTGCAAGGAGCCGAAGGCCCGGCCGACGAACGCGAGCGGCGCGGCCGCCTACTGGGCCGCGATCAAACCGTGCCTGGACAGGTCCTGGGCGCCGTTGGTGGCGAAGGCGGGCTACAAGTTCACCGCGCCGCGGATGACGTACTGGTCCGGAACGTCGATGTCGACCCCGTGCGGTGACGGCCCGGTCGCCGTACCGTTCTACTGCTCGGGCAACCACATGATGTACATGAAGGTGGACGTCTTCGTGAAGGCGTACACCCAGTACCCGGGTGATCCGATCGGTCAGGCGTACGCGCGGATGTGGTACAGCCGGTCGATCGCCCACGAGTACGGCCACAGCGTGCAGTTCATGACCGGCATCCTGCAGGCGTCCAGCAACCTGCGCTACGAGCAGCCGGACTACGAGGGCCGGACACGGATGACGCGCCGGATGGAGCTGCAGGCGAACTGTTTCGCCGGCGTCTTCCTGGCCGCGAACAAGCGCAGCTACCCGATCAACGGGAACCTGCTGTACGTCTGGAAGAAGTACGTCGTCACCGCGGGCGACAAGCCCGAAGAGGGCGACCACGGAAGTGTGGCCAGCCAGGCGCGGTTCATGGGCAAGTCGTTCAACACGGCCAACCCGGCCAGCTGCAACACCTTCTCGGCCTCACCGGCCAACGTCAGCTGACGAGTCCCGGCGGCGCGACCTGCCGCCAGGAGTCGACGAGGATGTCGTGCAGTTCGTCGGCGTCCTCGAGTGCTTCGAGGCGGGCTCGAACCCAGTTCGAGCCCGCCTCGTGTTTCGGCACCCAGAACTTCTCCGGCTCCGCGGCGATCAACTCGTCCCGCTCCAGCCGCGGACACCGCACCGCGAACGACGACTGGTCGTCCGGCACCGTCACGAACATCCGCCCCGCCACGTCGAACGTCGGATGCCCCCACCGCTGCTTCTCCACGGTCCCGGGGAAGGACAGCGCAATCCGTCGTACGTCATCAGCGTCCAGCACGCTCACACTCTAGAGCGCTCACGCCCCGGCAGCAGGAGCGCGACGAGGGTGCCGGCGGCGACGATGGCGGCCCCGGTCCAGACGGCAGGGACCAGGCCGGCGGCGTACTGGGTCGGGGACTCGTAGGAGCCGGAGGACGCGAAGACGGAGGCGAGTACGGCGACGCCCATCGCGACGCCGACCTCGCGGATCGTGTTGTTGGTGCCGGAGGCGACGCCGCGGTCGGCGTCGGAGGCACTGGCCATCACCACGCTCGCGGACGGGGCGAAGGTCAGACCCATGCCGATCCCGGCGAGGACGAACGGTGCGACCATGTCGCCGTACTGCGTGGTCGCCGTGGTGATCAGCGCGATCCACCCGAGCCCGACGGCCAGCAGCGCCTGCCCCGCGACGATCAGCGTGCGCGGACCGACGCGGTCGACGATCAGGCCGGCGATCGGCGCGACGACGAGCGGCGCCGCGGTCCACGGCAGCGTCCGGACGCCGGACTGGAACGGCGTGTACCCCTGCACCACCTGGAAGAACTGCGCCAGCAGGAACACCGCACCGAACACCCCGACCGCGAACGTGAACGCCACCACGTTCACCACGCTGAACGAGCGGACCGAGAACAGCCGCAGCGGCAACATCGGCGCCGGCGTACGGCGCTCCCAGCCGAGGAACGCGGCCAGCAGCACACCGCCCGCGACCAACGAGCCCAGCACACCCGCGGAGGTCCACCCGTCGTCAGCCCCGTGCACGACACCCCAGACGACGGACAGCACACCGGAGGTCGCCAGCACGAGTCCGACCAGGTCGAGCCGCTTCGCCGCACCCCGGGACTCGGTCAGCACCCGCGCGGCCAGTACGACGGCGATCGCGCCGATCGGAACGTTCAGCCAGAAGATCCACTGCCAGTTCAGGCCGTCGACGACGGCTCCGCCGACCACCGGGCCGACCGCGATCCCGAGGCCGGAGATGCCGCCCCAGATGCCGATCGCGGCGCTGCGCAGCTTCTCCGGTACGGCGCCCGCGAGCAACGTCAGCGACAGCGGCATCACGGCCGCGGCGCCGATGCCCTGGATCGCGCGGGCCCCGATCAGCATCCACGGCTCGCTGGCCAGCGCACACGCGGCCGAGGCGAGCGTGAACAGCGCGATCCCGGCCAGGAACACGCGCCGCCGGCCGAGCCGGTCACCGATCGCGGCCGCGGTCAGCAGCAGCGCGGCGAACGCGAGCGTGTAGGCGTTCACGAACCATTGCAGGTCCGACAGTGACGCGCCCAGCTCGGACTTGATCACCGGCAGCGCGTTCGTCACCACCAGGTTGTCCAGCGTGACCATGAACGTCGGGATCCCCACGGCGGCGAGCACCACACCGAGCCCACGGCGCCGCGGTACCGCCGCCACTTCCCTCTCGAGAGCGGTCGAGGTCATCTCGTACTCCTAGTTGTAATTGACTGATAACAAGCTTGATGACGAGAGTATGCATCCACTGATAACATGTCAAGGGAACGGAAGGAGCAGGTATGGCGACGAAGGTCCGGCTGACCGCCAAGGAGCGCGGCGACGAGGTGCTGCGGGCCGCGGTGCAGGCATTCGCCGCGTCCGGGTACGAGGGCACCAAGACCGACGAGATCGCGCGGCTGGCCGGGGTCTCGCAGCCGTACGTGATCCGGCTGTTCGGGACCAAGCAGCAGCTGTTCCTCGCCGCGCTGCACAGCGTCTGCGGGCGGATCGAGGAGATCTTCCGCGAGGCCGCGGCCGAGACGCCGGAGCTGAGCGCGCTGGGCCACAACTACAAGCGGCTGCTGTCCGAGCGCGAGCTCCTGCTCGTCCTCCTGCACGGCTTCTCGGCCAGCGGCGACCCGGCCATCGGCGACTGCGTCCGCGACCGCTTCGGCCGCATCTACACCCTGGTCCGCGACCTCACCGGCGCGTCACCCCAGGAGGCCCGCGAGTTCCTGTCCGCGGGCATGCTGATGACCGTCATGGCCGCGATGCAGGTCCTCGGCCCCAACGCCATCCCGATGCCCTGGGCCGAGGAGATCACCAACACCTTCGGCCAGGACACTCCCTAGTCGCGGCCGTTGCTGCGCCGACCCGTCCGACAAGCGTGGGATATTCTCGGAGCAGTAGTCGACATTGGAGGTGCGCCGTGACTGCTGACAACGCTGAACACTCCGGCCGATCGCGCGCGGCCGCGTCCGTCGACGAACTCTTCCGCGAGACTGCTCCGGTGCGGTCCGCCGAGGATCTCGCCGCAGACGGCGTGTTCGATGACGACGGAGAACTGCGCGAGTTCCTCGCCGACCTGAGCACGATGCGCCGGGCCGACGTCGCGTGACCCTACGCAGGATCGTGCTGGACACCGATGTTGCCTCTCTGAGCATCAAGAACGCGCTTCCACCTGCGTTGCTTCGCGAGCTGCTAGGTGCTCAGGTCGGCATCACGTTCGTCACCTTGGGAGAGCTGAGTCGCTAGGCCCACCTTCGCAACTGGGGGCCTTCCAAGGTCGCCGGGCTCGAGGCCTGGCTCAGCACCCGTCCGACGCTGCCATACACCGAAGCTGTGGCTCGGCGGTGGGGTGAGATCTCCGCTTATGCCACCAGACGAGGCCGTCCACGCCCTCAGAACGACAGCTGGATCGCGGCATGCTGCCTGGTTTATGACTTGTCGCTGGCAACGCTCAACGTCAAGGACTTCATCGACTTCGCGGAGTACGAGGGTCTACGGATCGTGGGACACGAGGACCACTAGTTTGCCGACGGCGCACTCCTGACGTCGCTTAGTCGCGGCCGAGTTTCTGGCCGGCTGCGAACCAGATGGTGGTGGCGGTGAGGGTGATGGCGGCGACTGTCACCAGGAGCGAGCCTGGTACGTCGGCGCCTCGGATCAGCGCGGTCGCGAGGGCGACGGCGGGTGTCAGGACGACGGCGATTGCCCCGGGCAACCACCAGCGACGGAGGGCGGCTCGGTGGACGCGGGCGTACGACGGCATCTGGCCGGCGAAGGCGGCTGCCAGGTGGACGACGACGAGCGCGGCCGCGGTGAGGACGAGGTCCCAGCTCGGCGCGGCGGGTCCGCGCAGCAGCCAGCCGAGAGCCACCACGAACAGGAAGATCATCCCGGCCAGCGAGTCGGGCAGGACGACCGTGCCGACCAGCAGCACCGCACCGGCGATCGGAACCAGATCCGCCTGATCCCACGGTTGCACCGCAGGTACGACGAGCGCGAGGATCCCCGCCGCCGCAATCACCAACCGGGCCACCAGCACACCACGCCCCGCCGCCCGCAACTGCGCGAGCCACAGGGTGATCTGCTCATCCGCGGTCATGAGCGGATCCTTGGAGCCGCAGACAGGCGGGAGGCGTCGCGCAGGACCTCGTCGAGGGTGCCGGCGCCTTGCCAGCGGACGGTCGGTACGCCGAGGTCGCTGAGGCGGTCGAGGTCGCGGCGGCGTTCGAGCAGCCGTACGCGCCAGGCGAGCGGCCAGGTACGGGCGTCGTGCGCGTCGAGATCCATGATCGAGGCGATGTCCGGCGGCAGCGTGTCGACGGCGATCACCGTGCAGCCGGAGTGCACGAGCGTGACGACGTACCCGAGGATCGTCGGCCGCAGCAGCGGACTGAGGACGAGCACCAGGCTGTCCGAACGGATCCGGTTGCGCCGCGCCAACTGCTCCTCGTCCTGCTGCCGGCCGCGCTGGTCCGCGTGCACGAGCGTGTCCAGGATCCGCCGCAGATGCCCGCGGCCGCTCCCCGATCGCACGCCGCGGAACAGACTCCCGGTGTCGATCAGCCGCACCCGGTCGCCGTTGCGCAGGTAGTGCTCGGCGATCGCGGCGGCGCCCCGGACTGCGGTGTCGAGACTCGAGGAGCGCCCGTCGATCCCTTCGCTGATCCCGATCTCACCGCCGGTGTCGACCAGGATCACCACCTCGGTGTCGCGGTCCGACCACGTCGACGTGACGTGCAGTTCCTGCGTCCGCGCGGACACCGCCCAGTTGATCCGCCGCAACCGGTCACCGGTCCGGAACGGCCGGACACCGGCCAGTTCCGTCCCTTCGCCGGGCCGTCGCGACCGGTGCAGCCCGACCAGCCCGGCCGGCCGCGGTACGGCGTCCACCGCCGCGAACCCCTCGCGCAGCGGCAGGGTCGTCACCGCCAGCGTCTCGGCCGACGTCACCTGGATCCGGTACGCCCCGACCGTCGACGTCGCCGCGACCGTTGGCCGATCCAACGAGCGCAGGCCCCACCGCTTCGACCGTACGCCGACCTCGAGCCGCACCGCACCGTGCGTCACCGGTTCGGCGATCGCGGCCTGCGGCGGGTCGAACTGGAACCACGCCGCCCGCGGCAGCGCGGCCACGATCAGATCGATGTCCGGGTCCACGGATCCCGAACTCGACGGCGTGACACGCAGCCGGTACGTAGTCCCCTGCCCTTCGAACAGCACGTCGGCGTCCAGCTCGGTGTGCACCTCGGGCCGCTCCCGAGGACGGAAGAACCGGCCCCACGCCGCCAGGAACGCCAGCGGCAACCCGAACACGGCGGCATCGGGTCGCCGCAGCAGGACGGCGACGGTGAGCAGCACCGCAGCGACGCAGATCGCCCGGATCTGCGCGTGCGTCGGCCGCCAGCTCATGCGCGGGCGACGGCCGGGCCCGACACGGTGGGCGGCGCCGCGACCGAGCCCAGGACCGCCCGGACGACCGTGGCGCCGGTGACCTCGTGCAGCCAGAGCTCTGGCCGCACGGTGATCCGGTGCGCCAGCGCGGCCACCGCGACCGCCTTCACGTCCTCCGGTACGACGTAGTCGCGGCCCTGGATCACGGCGTACGCGCGTGCCGTCAGCAGCAACGCCAGCGAGCCACGGGGCGACGCACCGACCAGCACCTGAGAGTCGCGGCGGGTCGCGGTGGCGAGGTCCACGCAGTACTGACCGACCGTGTCGTCCACCGTCACCGTCTCGACGGTACGCTGCGCCGCGAGCAGCCCCTCGGCGTCCGTGACCGCCTCGACCGACTGGTCCTCGCGACGGCGGCTCATCCGCCGGCGCAGCACCTCCCACTCCTCCGCGGGGCTCGGGTACCCGAAGCCGATCCGCAGCATGAACCGGTCGAGCTGCGCCTCCGGCAACGGGTAGGTGCCCTCGTACTCCACCGGGTTCGCGGTGGCGAGCACGTGGAACGGGCTGGGCAGCGGGAACGTCTGCCCCTCGACCGTGACCTGGTGCTCCTGCATCGACTCGAGCAACGCTGCCTGGGTCTTCGGCGGCGTCCGGTTGATCTCGTCGGCCAGCAGCAGGCCGGTGAAGATCGGGCCCGGGCGGAAGACGAACTCGGACTCCTTCTGGTCGTACACGAACGCGCCGGTCACGTCCGACGGCAGCAGGTCCGGCGTGAACTGCACGCGCCGGAACTCCAGCCCGAGCGCCTGCGCGAACGACCGCGCGGCCAGCGTCTTCGCCAGGCCCGGGTAGTCCTCGAGCAGCACGTGGCCGCCGGCCAGGATGCCCGCCAGCACCAGCTCCAGCGCCTCGGCCTTCCCGACCACGGCCTGGCTGACCCGCTCCAGCACCTGCCGGCTCAGTGCGGACACCTCACCGAGTGTCAACTCCGCCTCAGTCACTGCTATCCCTCACAGGTTCTCGATGGTGTGGATCGCGTACTCGATCTCGTCGAGGGACGCGGTGCGCTTGTCGTCGTCGGTCATCAACAGCCAGAGCCGGTCGCCGGTGATCGCCCGGGCGCGCTCGGGCTCGAGCTCCGGGTTCACGCCGTGCCGGTGCACCAGACGGTCGGTGGCCAGCTCCAGCAGTAGCGGCTGGATCCGGCGCTGGAAGGTCCGCGATCCCTCGCCGGCGCGTCGCTCGCGGCCCGACTCCAGCAGCCAGGTGGCGACGAACTGCGTGCGGTTGTCGCTGTTCCGGGCGCGGAGCACGGCCAGCTTGTCGTCGTTCCGGCCGGGCCAGCTCGTCTCCAGGATCTGCGGCACCACCAGCCGGATCGCCAGCGACGCCACCGCGACGGCGATCCCCGTCGCCACGAACCACAACGGCCGCGGCGCCATCCCGGCGGCGCTGAAGATCCCGACGAACAACAGGCTCGCCAGCACCGCCAGCCCGAGATGCTGCACGAGCAGCTTGCTCGGCCACAGCCGCCACTTCGGCTTGACCTCCGGCGGCGGCCCCTTCTCCTCCAAGGGAGACCAGCGGTACGACGTCATCGGGCAGCCTCGCCTGCGGTGAGCTCCTCGCGCAGTCGGAGCAGTGCCGCGCGGGCCTCCCAACGCGCCGGTTCGCTCGAGCCATGCGTGGAGTACCGGGCCTCGCGATACAACTCGCCGAGCCGGACCAGGTGCTGCTCGGAGATCCCGCCGACTCCGAGCACTCGCACGGTGAACTCGGCCGGTGTCTCGGACGGATCCCGCGGTACGCCGGCCGACGCGGCCGCCTGCTCCAGCGCGACCCAGCACGCGATGACCGAGTCCGTCGCCGTACCGCTGTCGATGCGCGCGAGCCCGGTGTCGACCGCCTCGGCCAGCCGCTCGGTCTTCATCCGCTCCCAATCGGGCTCTTCCGCCTCCAAATGCGGCAGCCGGACCCGGCGCAGGATCCGGACGATCACCACGATCACGAACGCCACTACCGCGGCAATCACCAGGTAGACCACGGCCTGCCACAGCGACAGCACCCACCCGGGCGTCCTGCCCGGCGGGATCGTGAGCCTCGGCGTCGGCTGCGACTGCGGCGGCGGGGTCGCGTTGAGCGACCGGGTCGGCAGCGGGCGCGGGCTCGCGCTCAGCGTGCTGTCGCTGACCGGGCGCACCGGCCCGCTCGCGGAGGCGAGCACGACGAAGCCGGCCACCACAACCCCCACGAGCAGCACGGCGACCACCGCGAGCGCACCCCGACGCTGCGTCTGCATCTCGGCAGGCTACCCCCTCAGAAGCCCGTGTCGAGGAACGGAAGCCGAGATGTGGAAAACGCTTCCGAGGCCGCGGCCAGCGCACCGGCGGTGTGCTCGGCGACCAGACCCGCGCGACCGAGCCGCTCCAGCGACGGGCGGCCGAGGTACACCGCGCCCAGGTCGCGCACGTCGAGGGTCAGGTCGGCGTCGCGCGACACCGACTCGCACGAGGCGCCGTCGAGTCCGCCGCTCAGGTGCCAGCGCCCCGCGTTCCACGGGAGGAAGTCGTCGACCACCTCGACCACGACGTCGATGTCCCGCGCGTACGTGCGGCCGGCGAGCGCGCGTCCGACATCGACCGGCCGGACCCACAGCCCGTCCCGGGTGATCGGCCTCGGCGCGCGCGGATCGAGCAGCAGGTCGAGCAGCGGGTCGTCCGAAGCGACCATCTCGCAGCGCGTCTCGCTGAGCAGATCCGGCTCGAGCAGGTACCTCCACAGGGCCGCGTGGGACGCGAGGTCGACCGCATGCACCCGCTGCACGTCGACGTACCCCTTGTCGGCCCGCCGCGTGCGGTAGTACGCGAAACCGGTGAGCTCGCCGTCCCGCTCGGCGACGACACAGCGGCGCTTGGAGGCGTTCCCTGAGTTGAGCGTGACGGTGTTGCTGATCGCGTACTCCTGCCAGCGCTCGTCGTGCACGAACAGACCGGGTCGCTCCAGGGCCAGCGTGTTCCGCAGTTCGGCGCAGCGGGCGCGGTTCTCGCGGATGTCGACGTGCCGGATCCGGACGTCGTCGATGCCGGCCACCGGGCGCAGTCCCCGCGACGCCTTGGGTACGACGATCTCCTGGTGGTCGGACGCCAGCCCGTACCCGAACCGCGGGTAGATCACCGGCTCGCTCGCGGTCAGCGCGGCCAGCGGTTCACCCGCCTGGTGGACGTCGGTCAGCTGCCTGCGCATCAGGTCGCGCAGGATGCCGCGCCGCCGGTGCGTCGGCCGGACGCCGACCATCGTCACGCCCGCGACCGGCAACTGCCCGCCGGGCACTGTCATCAGGTGCGAGAACGTCCCGGTGTGTCCGACGAGCTGCCCGTCCTCGCTCGCGACGACGCTGCGGTCCCGCTCCCACACCCGCCGCTCGGACTCGTACTGCTCGTCGGTCCACGGCGCCGAGAACGCCATGTCCAGGAGCTCCAGGAGCTCGTCCCATTCACCGGTGTACCGCCCGATCTCGATCGCCATGTCCCCTTGCCTATCAGACGACCGGGCGCTTCACCTGCCGTTTTTCACGGCACGCCCAGCTCTGGACTGATGAAAACCGTTTTCATATAATGCGGAGATGACCGCCCGAGCGAAAACCCCGTTGTCCTTGCTGGTGGGGCTCTCCACGACGTTGAGGGAGCCCGTGCTGGAGGCGATGACCGACGCCGCCACCGTGGTCGTGGCGATCGACCAGGACGACCTGCCGGGCCGGGGCGTGCTGTCCTGGCGGGTGCGGGACGCGTCGGGGCCGATCGACGCGGGCGAGTTCGCGGTCGGGGACGACTGCGGCGCGTGCCAGCTGATCGAGTCGCTCGTGCCGTTGCTGGAGACGCTCGCCGCCCGCGAGCACTGGGACCACATCGTGCTCGCGGCACCGCCGGCGATGGAGGCGCGGCCGCTCGTCGGCGCGCTGGTGTCCGCCCTGCCGGAGATCGCCGTCGACACGGTCACCTGCGTCGCCGACGCCGTGCTGCTCGTCGAGCAACTGTCCGGTGACGAGCTGCTCGCCGAGCGCGGCCTGGCCCTCGGCGTACCGGACCGGCGCAACGTCGCGGAGCTGACCGCCCGCCAGATCGAGTACGCCGACGTCTGCGTGCTGGCGAACGCGCATCGCAGTACGGCGGCCGCCCGGCTGGAGCACCTGCTGCTGCACCTGAACCCGCGAACCTCGGTGACGCCGGCGGACCTGGCCGGCGTGCCCCGCGGACCGGTCGCGCGGACCGGGCGGTTCGACTTCGACGCGGCCGAAGCCTGGGCCGGCGAGCTCGCGGCTTCGGATCGGGTGCAGCCGAGCGGCGATGGCGTGACGACGGTCCTGTGGCGGTCGGCGCGGCCGCTGCATCCCGCCCGGCTGAACGATGCGCTCGAGGACATCGTGGACGGTGTGGTGCGCAGCCGCGGCGTGGTCTGGCTGGCGAACCGGCCGACGCAGCGGGTGCGGTGGGAGTCGGCCGGCTACAGCGCCTCGCTGGGGACGCTGGGCGAGTGGTCCGAGACCGAGCACCTGGCCGAGTGCACCGTCGTCGCGACCGGCATGGGCCTGGACCCGGCTCGTCTGCAGGCGATCCTCGACGCCTGCCTGCTCACCGAGTCCGAGCTGGCCGACCTCGACTGGACGAGCCTCGACGACCCGTTCGCCGGGGTGCTTTAGCCAAGCAACGGGAGCCGGCCGGCGTGCTGGCCGAGCATGTCGTGGTCGGCCTCGTCGAGCGGCAGCCGTCCGGTGGCCTTCAGGACGTACGTCGTGGTGTCCCAGCCGATCACGTCCCAGGCCTCCGGACCGAACAGTCCGTCCAGCGTCCGCGCGGTGACCTGCAACGCCTCGGGATCGGGCTCCGGCGCGTCCGGCAGGCCGACGGTCAGGTCAAGATGGTGGACGGTTGCCTCGAGCACCAAGGTGGCCACGAGGTCGGTCGCCCGCAGGACATGGCCCTGGGTCTCGACCCGACGGCCCTTGGTCGCCAGGCCCGCCGCGGCCGCGCGGACCGCCGCCTCGGACACCTCACGCCAGTGCTGCACGAGCAGGCCGGGTTTGCGGTACGACGCCGCCACGCCCTGCACGAAGCTGGTGTCGCCGTCGGGGTTCGGCGGGAAGTCGTGCCAGTACGTCACGAAGTCCCGGTCCGGCTCGGCGACGGCCGGGCTGGCGAACGCGATCAGCGCGCGCTCGGCGTCGTACAGCAGGTGCACCAGCAGCGGACCGACCGGCATACCGGTGCAGCGGGTCTCGCGCTGGAAGTCCGCGTCGCTGAGCCCCTGCACCGTCTCGGTGAGCCGCCCGTAGGCTCGCCCCAGCGTCGCCGCCAGCCCCAGCGGCAACGCGCCGCGCTCGGGTGCCTTCATCCCGGCCTCCTCGGTGTGCTCTGACGAACTTAACCCGAGAACGCACCGAGATGTTCCGGACCGCCACCACTCACCAACCCACGCCGCCGGCCGGATGCGGGACCGCGCTGAGCGTGCGCCGCCCGAGGGGCGGCCGCTTGGTGAGTGATGGAAGTCCGCTCTAGGAGCGGGCTGTGTTCAGGTGCGCGGCGGCGACCGCCTCGAGGTGGCTGAGGTCGGAGGCCACCGTCGCGTAGGTGTAGCCCTGGTCCAGCCGCTTCTTCGCCGAGTCGCCGTCGAAGGTGTGGATGCCCGCCGCGATGCCGGCCTCCTGCGCGGTGCGCGCGATCAGCTCCACCGCCTCCTCGAACGGCCCCTCGACCTCCGGGTCGCCCGGGAACCGCGCCCCGAGCGCGAGGCTCAGGTCCGACGGGCCGACGTACACGCCGTCGAGACCGGGCGTCGCGCAGATCTCGGCGACGTTGCGCAGGCCGAGCGGCGTCTCGATCATCGCGAGCACGACGGTCGCGTCGTTGCTGTCCGCGGGCACCGGCCCGATCCGCAGCGCGGCCCGCATCGGACCGAACGAGCGCGCCCCCGCCGGCGGGTACTTCGCCGCGCGGACCGCCCGCGCCACGTCGTCCGCACTGTCGACCAGCGGCACGATCACACCGGTCGCGCCGGCGTCCAGCGCCCGCCCGATCGGCGTCGGGTCGTTCGCCTCGACCCGCACCATCCCGGCGGTCGGCCGCGGCCCGATCGCGGACCCGGCGTCGATCGCGAGCAGCCCGGTCATCAGCCCCTGGTACCCGATCAGGCCGTGCTGCCCGTCGAGCACCACATAGTCGTACCCCAACCGGGCGATCCGCTCGGCCGCCGGCGGCACGTCCAGCGTGACCCAGTACCCGACGAGCTTCTCCCGCGACCTGACCCTGCGCGCGAAATCGTTTGCATTCACGGGTTTAGCCTATCTACACCGGCGGGACGCCGTGTCGGCGGTGGGAGAACGTCCGGTCCTTGGACTGGGCCGCGGCGAGCCGGGCGATCAGGTCGGCGCGGAGGTCCTCCGGCTCGATGATCGCGTCGATGACCAGGTCGGCGGCCAGCCGGAGGATGTCGATGTCGGTCTCGTACTCCTCGCGCAGCTTGGACACGTACTCGACCCGCTCGCCCTCGTCGGCGATCTCCTGGATCTTGTTGTAGTACACGGCGTTGATCGCCGCCTCCGGACCCATCACCGCGATCTTCGCGGTCGGCAGCGCCACGCACGCGTCCGGCGAGAACCCCGGGCCGCACATCGCGTAGAGCCCCGCGCCGTACGCCTTCCGGACGATCACCGACACCGTCGGCACGGTCGCCTCGGACACCGCGGTGATCATCTTCGCGCCGTGCCGGATGATCCCGGCCCGCTCCACCTCGCTGCCGATCATGAAGCCCGGCACGTCGCACAGGTACACCAGCGGCACGTTGAACGCGTCGCACAGCCAGATGAACCGGGCCGCCTTGTCGGCGGAGTCGACGAACAGCACGCCGCCCTTGACCGCGGGCTGGTTCGCGACGATCCCGACCACCTGACCGGCGAGCAGCCCGAACCCGACCACGAGCTCCGGTGCGTACGCCGGTTTGATCTCGAAGAAGGTGTCCGCGTCCACGACCGCGTCGATCACGTCGTGGATGTCGAACCCGACGCTCTCCTCGGCCGGCACCAGGTCCCGGGTGAAGTCGCGGCCGGCGTCCGAGGCGTCGTACGACGGCGGCCGCGAGCGCCACGAGCCGGGCAGGTAGGAGAAGTACTGCTTCGCGAGCTCGATCGCCTCGGTGTCGTCGCTCGCCAGCAGGTCGCCGCAGCCGGAGATGCTGGTGTGCATCCGGGCGCCGCCCATCTCCTCCAGCGTGACCTTCTCGCCGACGACCATCTCGGCCATCCGGGGCGAGCCGAGGTACATCGACGCGTTGCCGTCGACCATGATCACGATGTCGCAGAACGCCGGGATGTACGCGCCGCCGGCCGCCGACGGGCCGAACAGGCAGCAGATCTGCGGGACCTTGCCGGACAGTGCGACCTGGTTGTGGAAGATCCGGCCCGCGCCGCGGCGGCCCGGGAACAGCTCCACCTGGTCGGTGATCCGGGCGCCGGCGGAGTCGATCAGCCAGAAGATCGGCAGCTCGTCGCGGATCGCGACCTCGGTGACCCGGACGATCTTCTCGACCGTCCGCGCACCCCACGAGCCGGCCTTCACGGTCGGGTCGTTGGCGACGATCAGCGCCGGGCGGCCGTCGACGAGCGCGCGGCCGGTGACGACGCCGTCGGCGGGCAGGCCGGCCTTCAGCGCGTTCGCCAACTGCGCGTCCTCGACGAAGCTGCCCTCGTCGACCAGCAGCGCGATCCGGTCGCGGACATACAGCTTGTTCTGGCTCGCGAGCTTCGCGGCAGCCTTGTCGGGCGGCGCCAGCGTCGCCTCGCGAGCGACCTTCACCTCGGTCCAGTGATCGCGCGTCATAAATGCCTTTCTACCTGCTACGTCCGAAGAACCGGACAGACCTCCCTCCAGTTCTTCGGACGTAACGATTCATTCGACGGGGAGGCCCACGCTGCGGGCGATGAGCATGCGCTGGACTTCCGACGTCCCCTCGCCAATCTCCAGGATCTTGGCGTCGCGGTAGAAGCGGGTGACCGGGTACTCCTCCATGAAGCCGTAGCCGCCGAAGACCTGGGTGGCGATCCGGGTCGCGGTCACCGCGGACTCGGTCGCGTACAGTTTGGCCACCGACGCGGCCTGCTTGAAGTCCGCCATCGACGCTCCGGCGTCCTTCAGCGCCGCGGCCCGGTAGACGAGCAGCTCCGCTGCGTCGGCCATCACCTTCAGGTCCGCGATCTGGAACGCGACGCCCTGCTTCCGCCCGATCGGTACGCCGAACGTCTGGCGCTCACCGGCGTACTGCACCGACATCTCCAGGCACGCCCGGAGACAGCCGAGCGCGACGGCCGCGATCGCGACCCGGCCGTCGTCGAGCGTGGCGAGGAACTGCGCGAACCCCTTGCCGCGCTCGCCGAGCAGGTTGGCCTCCGGGACGCGGCAGTTCACCAGCGACAGCGGGTGCGTGTCGCTGGCGTGCCAGCCGAGCTTGTCGTACGCCGCCTCCGCGGTGAATCCCGGCGTACCACTCGGGACGATGATCGTGGAGATCTCCGGCTTGCCGTCCGCACGCTCACCGGTGCGCGCGGTGACGGTGACGCAGCTCGTGATGCTGGATCCCGAGTTCGTGATGAACTGCTTCGAGCCGTCGATCACCCACTCGCCGCCGTCGAGCACCGCGCGGGTCTTGGTGGCGCCGGCGTCCGACCCGGACTCCGGCTCGGTCAGCCCGAACCCGGCCAGCTTGGTGCCCGCGACCAGGTCCGGCAGCCAGGTGGCCTTCTGCTCGTCGGTGCCGAAGGTCAGGATCGGGTTGATCCCGAGCCCGACCGCCGCCTCGAGCGTGATCCCCATCGACTGGTCGACCCGGGAGATCTCCTCGATCGCCACGCAGAGACTGGTGAAGTCGCCGCCCGCGCCGCCGTACTCCTCCGGCGCGGTCAGCCCGAACAGCCCGAGCCGCCCCATCTTCTGCACGACCTCCACCGGGAAGTAGTGCTTGCGGTCCCACTCGGCCGCGTGCGGCGCGATCTCCGCCTCCGCGAAGTCGCGAACGCTACGGCGGAACTCCTGATGCTCCGCGGACAACTCGAACATGCGGCACCCCTTCATGCTTGACGCTTACGTAAACGTAAAGCACGCTAGGCAGCATGCACAATAGCCAGGTGCCCGCAGAAACCTGGTCGATCGCCGAACTGGCCGCCGAGTACGACGTCACGCTCCGCACGATCCGGTTCTACGAGGACCGCGGCCTGCTCACCCCCGAACGCCGCGGCACCACCCGCGTCTACCACCCGCGCGACCGCGTCCGCCTCGCCCTCATCCTGCGCGGCAAACGCCTCGGCTTCTCCCTCGACGAGATCGCCAGGATCGTCGACATGTACGACGCCGAACCCGGCGAGGAAGGCCAGCTCGTCTACCTCCTCGACCAGATCACCCACCGTCGCACCGAACTCGAACAACGCCGCCGCGACATCGAGGAAACCCTCCAGGACCTCGCCGAGGTGGAGGCCCGCTGCCACGCCGACCTGAACACCCTCCGCAACCGCCAGGCAGCGTCCTCGTAGGCGCTAGCCCTGCTGCTCCAGGATTTCCTTTGCGCGATCGAGGGCGGCGACCTCGGTATTCATCGACTGCTGAACCGGCTTGGTCATCAGGAGCTTCTTGAGGCCGGACAGTCCGGCCGAGATTTTGAAGGTGACCTCGGTCCCGTCGGCCACCGGCGTGAAGCGGTAATCCCCGACCGGTCGCACCGGGCCGGCGATGACCTCGAACGCCAGGTGGCTGTCCGGCTCGAACGCCGTGACGCGGTAGTCCGACGGGATCGCGCGGCCGCCGGGTCCGGCGATCCGCTGGCGGTACGTCACCCCCGGCCCGATCGGTCCGTTCCGAACGATGTCCTTCACCAGTGGACGCCACTGCGGATCGTTCTCGCCGTCCGCGAAGTACGCGAACACGACCCCCACCGGCCGCCGGATCCGAACCGTGTGCACAGCCTCGGGCATGCCGCCCCTCCGATTCCGCCTACGTCCGGCGCCCGTACAACCAGTAGATGACCGGAGCCACGCCGAGGGAGTTGGACAGGGTGAGGAGCAAGGCCCACATCGGCTTGGGCCCGCGAACCTGAGCCGCAGGACGCCGCGCCAGATCGGCCAGCGCGACGGCCTTCAACACGCTCTCGACAACGACTCCCGCAATGACCAACCGCTGCTGCTGAGGGCTCAACTCAGCCCATTTCTTCCCGGCCATCCCTCCACGATGCCCCTGCAGTGCCCGCCTGACAACTCATCCCAGGCCGACCGTGATCGAGTCCGCCCGTACGGCGATGGCAACGTGGTGCGGATCCTCGACCTCGGAGCCGCACAGAACCCACCGGGTGCCTTCGGGTACGGCGGATTGGATGACGACCGCGCGTGGATGGGGGTCCTGGCGAGCCGAGTAGCACACCAGCACCACCTCCGCGGGTGCCTCGGCAGTGCGCAGCGTGATCTCGTCCGCGGCGTCGGGTGCCAGCTCGCGCGCCAAGCGTCGTACCGAGGGCTGCTCGTGCTCGTCCTGTGCCAGGTCGAGCAGCACGCGGCGGAAGACTTCGGCGAGCTCGTCACCGCCCAGGGTGATCCACTGCTGGACCAGCCGCCGGAACGCGGCCTCGCGGCCCCACCGACGGGCCCCGGCCGCGACGATGGCCGACCCGGCGCCGGCGAGGACCTGCGCGATGCGATGCACCGGGGCGCGGTCGGCATGATGCGGGTACCGCACCATCCGGATCTCCAGCATCGCCCAGTGCAGAAGGGCCTCAGCCACCCGGGCCGCACCTCCGAGCGCACGGCCTGCCGAAGGTGGCGGGACAGGCCGCCAGATCTTCGCCGAGGTCCGCGCATCGGCCGCCCGGCCGGCGTCGGACAGATGCCAGTGCGAGTCATGAGTCCAGGCGGTGGCACGGGCTGCGCGGATCAGCCCGTTCTGCCCGATCGTCAGCGCGGCGGCCGGATCGATGGTCACCCCGTCGGAGTCGTCGAGGTCGAACCGTACGTCGGTGATGCCGTCGAAACGCAGGTCGAGCTCCGCCGGCGGGACGTCAGCCGCGTCGAGCACGTACCGACGCTCCAACACCAGTAAGAGCCGACCTCGCAATCTCGTGCCCGAGCGCTCGACCACCAGCGTGCTGACGGCCGCCGTCGTCAGCACGTAATCGTTCCGGATCCGGGCCGCCACTTCCGCAGTCAGAGGGTCCTGGGTCGGCATGATGCGTCCCGCAGAGTCCCGTCCGTGCACGCCCTCCAGGTACGACGGCGGTGGCAGCTCGAGGTCGTACCCCGAGACCCTCAGCTGTTCGAGCACCCAAGCTCGGCGCTCGGACCCGAGATCCGCCATCCATCGCATGCCCTCCGCGGCCCGCTGCTCGCGGCGAGCACCACGAGCGAGGGCAGCCTTCACGAACGGGTACGTGTTGTTGTCCCAAACGTCCGAGACCTTGATGATCAGCTCCCGGTCGAACGTGCGCGCGTCCTGGGACGCCGCCGCGATCTGCTCCACCGATCGGTCGAGGAGCGCGCCCCAGGCCGCGATCGCCGAATCCGCCATAGGCGCGAGGTTATCGGCTGGGGGTGGGATCAGACGGCGACGGCGGTGGGGTGGAGGGCGGCGGCGTGGCGTTGGAGGGCCAGTGTGGCGAGGCGGGGGTCGGCGCCGAGTGGGTCCGCGATCTGGTGACCGTGGGCGTGGCGGTGGACGAGGGAGTTGAAGAAGCCTGGGGCCAGGAGATAGTTCGCCACTGCCACGCGGCCCGGGGTGCGGGCGAGGACGGCCGGGAGGCGGTCGCCGGCGCCGGACAGGTACCCGACGGTCACCGGGCGGTCGATGCGGCGCGCGAGGAGAGCCGCGGTTTCCTCGCAGTCCAGGAGCGCGCGGGGGTCGGACGAGCCGGCGGCCGCCAGTACGACGTGATCGATGCGGTTCAGGTCGCCGAGCCGATCGGCCAGAACCTCTGCCAGGACCGGATCCGGACCCAGCGCGCCGGCCGCGCGAACCCTCCCCGGATAGCGCCGCGCTTCTGCGGCGACATCGACGTACACGTGGTAACCGGCGCTGAGCAGCAGCGGGACCACGACGGCGTCGTCGGTGTCCGAGGTGATGCGCCGGACCAGCGACGGGAGCGCCGGAGTGAGGAGGTCCACGAAACCCAAAGAAATCGGGAGGTCCGGGCGTTGCGCGGCCATCTCCCGAACCAGGTCGTGGACGACGCGGATGCCGGCCGGGTCGGCTGTTCCGTGGGCTACCGCGACGAGGTCGGTCATGAGGGGACTCCGGCGGGTTCTACGGCGAGGCGGTAGCCGCGGCGGACTACTGTGCGGACCAGTTCGGGGCGGCCTACCGCTGTGCGTAGGCGGTTGACGGTGACCTCGACGGCGTGGACGTCTTCGGCGCCGGGGAGTACGGCGAGCAGCTCGGGGCGGGAGACCACGTCGCCGCCGGCAGCGACCAGGGCCGCGAGCACGGCGCGTGGGCCGGGGCCCAAAGGCAGGACGACGCCGTCGAGCACGGCCGCGCCGCCGCGGATGACCAGTTGGCCGAAGGCTGTCTCGATCGAGCGGGCGTTGTCGTCGGTGAGCCTGTCGGTGACGATCCGGATCAGCGCACCCAACCGGTACCGGTCCGGCACCAGCGGGTCCAGTCCGAGCGCCACGAAGGGTCCCGCGGTCACCGGGCCGACGCAGGCGTTCAGCACGCGACCGGTCCGCAGCGACGACGTCAGCTCGTCGTACTGCCCGTTCAGCGCCGCCGCGTCGAGCATCGCCTGCGCCCCGGGCGCGGACGTGTGGACGACAGCATCCACGGTGCCCGCGCAGACCTGCGAGATCATCCGCTCCACGAGCACCGGATCGGGCGACGGGCCCCACCGGTACACCTCGAGCCCGCGCACCGACGCGCCGGCCGAGCGCAGCGCGTCCTGCAGGGCGGGATCCGACAGGCCGTGCAGCTGTACGACGATCTTCCGCCCGCCGACGCCCTGCGCGCGCAGCCAGTCGACGACCTCGGCCGTCGTCTCCGATCGCGCCGACCAGTGCTCGACGAGCCCGGCCGCCCGGATCGCGCCGCGCGCCTTCGGGCCGCGGGCGAGGAGCCGCGACTGCTCCAGCGTGCCGAGCAGGTCCGCGGCCAGGCCCGCGGTGTCGGCCGCCTCGATCCAGCCGCGGAACCCGACCGCGGTGGTCACCACGACGTCGTCCGGCGGGTTCGCGATCACCCGCCGGGTCGCCTCGAGCAGTGCGTGGTCGTCCGCGACCGGCACGATCTGCAGCGTCGGCGCGTGCAGCACCTTCGCGCCGCGCCGCTCGAACGACGCGATCAGGTCCTCCGCGCGCCGGTGCGCGGTGATCGCGATCGTGCAGCCGCTGAGCGGCCCGGGCCTGGTCGTCACTGGGTACCCACCACGACCCGTCCGTCGACGATCTCGACCGGATATACGGGCAGGGACACGTCCGGATCGTCGAGGCACGCCCCGGTGCGCAGATCGAAGACCTGCTTGAACATCGGCGACGCCACCGTCGGTACGTCGCCGCGACTGCCGACGATGCCCCGCGACATCACGTTCGCCCCGCTGAACGGATCCTGGTTGCCGATGGCGAACACCTCGCCGTCGTGGGTGCGGAACAACGCGATCTGCACGTCCCCGAGCAGCGCGGCGACCCCGCGCTCGGGCAGCAGCGCGTCGACAGCACAGATCACCGTCGTACCAACGGCCGTGACACTCATCGGCGTACCTCCAATCGGGGGCCGGCCAGCAGGACCGGCTCCAGCTGCCCGCGTTCGGCCGAGGTGGCCGGGCGCGGCTGGTTGCGCTCGACCACGTACCGCAGGTCGGCGTCGGGCTGGTCCGGCGCGTTCACGAACGACACGAACCGGGCCAGCTTGTCGGGATCGTTCAGCGTCGCGCGCCACTCGTCGACGTACGCATCCACGTGCTTCGCCATCGCCGCGTCCAGGTCGGCCGCGATCCCGAGGCTGTCGTTGAGGACAACGTCCCGCACCTGGTCCAGACCGATCTCGCGCATCCACACCGAGGTCCGCTGCAGCCGGTCGCCGGTCCGCACGTAGTACATGAGGAACCGGTCGATCGCCTGGAACAGCTGCTCGTCGGTCAGGTCGGACGCGAGCAGTTCCGCGTGCCGCGGCGTCATCCCGCCGTTGCCGCCGACGTACAGGTTCCAGCCCTTCTCGGTCGCGATCACGCCGACGTCCTTGCCGCGCGCCTCCGCGCATTCGCGCGCACAGCCGGAGACGCCGAGCTTGAGCTTGTGCGGCGAGCGCAGCCCGCGGTACCGCAGCTCCAGCGCGATCGCCATCCCGACCGAGTCCTGGACGCCGTACCGGCACCACGTCGACCCGACACACGACTTCACGGTCCGCAGCGCCTTGCCGTACGCGTGGCCCGACTCGAAGCCCGCGTCGACCAGCCGTTTCCAGATCGCCGGCAGCTGCTCGATCCGGGCCCCGAACAGGTCGACGCGCTGGCCGCCGGTGATCTTCGTGTACAGGCCGAAGTCGCGGGCCACCTCGCCGATCGTGATCAGCCCCTCGGGCGTGATCTCACCGCCGGGGATCCGCGGGACGACCGAGTACGTGCCGTCCTTCTGCATGTTGGCCATCACGTGGTCGTTGGTGTCCTGCAGCGTCGCGCGTTCGCCTTCGAGCACGTGACCGGCCGGGTCGAGACTCGCCAGGATCGACCCGACGACGGGCTTGCAGATGTCGCAGCCGCGGCCGGTGCCGTGCCGCTCGACGATCTCGCTGAACGTCCGCAGCTCGGTGATCCGGACGACGTCGAACAGCTCGGCCCGGGACAGCGCGAAGTGCTCGCACAGCGCCTTGCTGACCTCGACGCCGGCCTTGGTGAGCTCGCTGTTCAGCAGGTTCTTGACGATCGGCAGGCAGGATCCGCAGGACGTGCCGGCCTTGGTCTTGCCGCAGACCGACTTGATGTCGGTGCAGCCCTCGTCGCGGACGGCGCAGCGGATCGTGCCGGCATCGACGTTGTTGCAGGAGCAGACGGGCGCGTCGTCGGGCAGCTCGAGCTGCACCGGCCCGGCGCCTTCCGGCAGCAGGAACGCGGCCGGGTCCGCGCCGAGCTCGCGACCGACCATCGGCCGCAGTCCGGAGTACGCCGACGCGTCGCCGACCAGGATGCCGCCGAGCAGCGTACGGGCGTCGTCGGACAGCACGAGCTTCTTGTAGACCCCCGCGACCGGGTCGGCGTACACGATGTCCAGCGCGCCCTCGGTGGCGCCGAACGCGTCGCCGAAGCTCGCCACGTCGACACCGAGGAGCTTCAGCTTCGTCGACGTGTCCGCGCCCGGGAAGGTCGCCTCGCCACCGAGCAACCGGTCGGCGACGATCTCTGCCATCGTGTAGCCGGGGGCGATCAGGCCCCAGACCCGCCCTTCGATACAAGCGACTTCGCCGATCGCCCAGACACCGGGAACCGACGTCCGGCAGGCCTCGTCGACCACGACGCCGCCCCGTTCCCCGATCTGCAGCCCCGCTTCGCGACCGAGTTCGTCACGCGGCCGGACACCGGCCGCGAACACGACCACATCGGCGGGCAGATCGGGGCCGTCGGCAACGCCCATCGCACGCGCCGCGCCCTGCGAGGTCAGCTTCACGCGCTGACACTGCGTCCCGGTCAGGACGTCGACGTCGAGGCCCTCGATCAACCGGGCCAACGCGGAACCGCCGCCCTCGTCGACCTGCAGCGGCATCAGCCGCGGCGCGAACTCGACGACCTTCGTCCCGGCGCCGAGCGCCCGTAGCGCACCGGCCGCTTCGAGGCCGAGCAGGCCGCCGCCGACCACGACGCCGTTGACCTGCTTGCCCTCGCTCTTCAGTCGCTCGACGTACACCCGCAGCGCGGCGACGTCGTCGATGGTCCGGTAGACGAAGCAGCCTTGCGCGTCGTTGTTCTTCACCGGCGGCACGAACGCCGCGGAACCGGTCGCCAGTACGAGCTCGTCGTACAGGACCTCTTCGCCGCGGGCCGTCGTGACGGTCATGGCCTTGGTGTCGATCGACGTGATCTGGACGCCCTTGCGCAGGTTGACCGCTGGGTCGTCCCAGAGGCCCGGGTCGCCGAGCGAGAGATCGTGCGGGTCGCGGCCGGAGAAGTAGCTGGTCAGTGCGACGCGGTCGTACGGCAGCCGCGGCTCCTCGCCGAAGACCGTGATCCGGTAGGTGGTCTCGGTGTCGCGTTGCCGGAGCGCCTCGACCAGCCGGTGGGCGACCATTCCGCCACCGACCACCACCACGTGCTTGGCCTTGTTCAGCTCTGCCATCGTCGCCCTCCTGCTCGGGACTGGTTCGGTCTCGCCGCGCCGGAAGCGGTCGAGCAGTTCGCCGACGGCGCCGGTGCAACTGCCGCACCCGGTCGTCGCCCGCGTCGTGGCGGCGATGCCGGCGACACTGTCGGCACCTCCACGCCAGGCCGCCTCGATCGCGACCCTGGTGACGCCGTTGCACCTGCAGACGGTCGCCACCTTCTTCTTCGTCGGTACGGCGGGCGGCGTGCCGAGCAGCCCGTCCGCGACCACCGGCGTGCCCCGGTCCGCCAGCAGCACCAGCTCCGCGGCGACGTCCGGCGCACCGACCGCAACGGCCGAGCGCACCACGCCGTCACGCAGGACGGCTCGTACGTAGCGCGCGTCGTCCTCGAGCCGCACCACCTCGCCGTCCTCGTCCTTGTCGCCGAGGACGAGCAGGTCGAGTCCGCCGGCGGTCACCCGCACGACCTCGTAGTCCGGCAGCTGGGCGGCCTCGCCGGTCAGGTGTTTCGCCAGCGCCTCGGCCTGTGTCCATGCGGACTCGACCGTGCCGGTCAGCCGGCCTTCGATCTCGGCACAGTCGCCGATCGCGTGCACGCGCGGATCGTCCGGGCTCGTCAGCGTGCCGTCGACGACGATCCCACCGCGCACCGTCAGGCCGTCCGCCAGCTCGGTTCGCGCGCGCACACCGCACGCCACGACCAGGAGTTCGCCGTACACCTCGGAGCCGTTCCGCAACCTCAGGCGGCGAAACCGGCCGTCCTTCGTGTCGGCGCCGGCCAGCTCCGCGTTGAGGAGCACCTCGGCGCCGAGCCGCCGGACGGCGCGCGTCACCCTCCGTCCCGCGGACGGCCGAACCGTCTTGTCCAGAAGGGTTTCCCCGTCGTGGACCAGGGTCACCGCGACGCCGCGTTCACGCAGCGCACAGGCCGTCTCGACGCCGAGTACGCCGCCGCCCAGCACCACCGCGCGCCGTACCTGCGCCGCCTCGGCGACGATCGCCTCGGCATCGTCGGCCGACCGCAGCGTACGAATGCCCGCCGCCGGGCCGACTCCTTCCGGCACAACCGGCACCGCGCCGGTCGCGAAGACCAGCCGGTCGTACGGATACTGGCATCCCTCGGCGTCTGTCACCACCTGTCGCCGCCGGTCGACCGCGACCGCGATTGCTCTCGGCTCGTTGCCGCGAGCAACCTCTGCGCGGCCCGCGACGTACTCGGTCAGCCGGCCTCTGTTGTACGACGGCTCGTCGCCGAGGACCGTCACGTCGTCCGGCGGCAGCAGCTCGGCCAGCCGCCGGCCGGCCATTCCACCGCCGATGATCACTACTCTCATGCCGGCACTCCCGTCGCTGGCAGGGCAGCGGCGGTGACTTCGACGGCACACGCCTTGAACTCGGGCATCCGCGACACCGGGTCGAGGACGTCGTTGGTCAGCTCGTTGACCGCCTCCGCGCCACCGAAGTGGAACGGCACGAAAACGGTGTCCGGCCGGACGTCGGCCGTCACGCGGGCCGGCAGCACCATCGACCCGCGCGCCGTACGCAGCCGCACCGGGCGGCCGTCGCCGATCCCGAGCTGCGCGGCGACCCGCGGGTGGATCTCGGCGTACACCTCCGGCTCGGCCTCCGCCAGCTCCGGAACACGCCGCGTCTGCGCACCGCTCTGGTAGTGCTGCAGCAACCGCCCCGTCACCAGATAGAGCGGTGCGTCGGCGTTGAGATCGTCCGCCACCGGCCGGTGATCGACCGGTACGACGTGGGCCCGGCCGTCCGCGGTCGGGAAACCGTCGGCGAACAGCCGCGGCGTGCCCGGATGCCCGTCGTGCGGCACCGGCCAGAAGAGCGCCTCGTCCGCGTCCAGCCGCGCCCAGGAAATCCCGGAATAGTCGGCCTTTCCGCCGGCGCTCGCCCGCCGCAGCTCCTCGAACACTTCGCGGGGGTCGGCGGAAAACCCTGCGATTCCGAGCCTTTCCGCGATCCCCGCGAACACCGCGAGGTCGCTGCGCACCTCACCCGGAGCGGTCGCCGCGGCACGCCGCCGCAGCACCCGCCCTTCGAGCGACGTCATGGTGCCTTCTTCCTCGGCCCACTGCGTCACCGGGAACACCACGTCCGCCAGCAGCGCCGTCTCGGACGGCACCACGTCTGCGACCACCAACAGATCCAGCGCAGACAGCCGTTCCCGCACCGAGGCGAGATTGGGCGCCGACACCAGCAGGTTGCTCCCGTGCACGAACAGCGCTTTCGGACCATCCGCCGTACCGAGCGAATCGATCAGCTCGACAGCGCTCTTCCCGGACCGCGGCAAGTCCTCGGGGTCCATACCCCAGACCTGCGCAACGTGCGAGCGTGCCGCCGGGTCCTCGATGCTCCGATACCCGGGGAGCTGATCCGCCTTCTGCCCGTGCTCGCGCCCGCCCTGCCCGTTCCCCTGCCCGGTGATGCACCCGTATCCATTCCCCACCCGCCCGGGCAACCCGAGCGCCAACGCGAGGTTGATACAAGCGGTCACCGTGTCCGTGCCCTTGCTGTGCTGCTCGGCTCCACGTCCGGTGAGGATGAACGCCCCGGCGCCGCCGTGCACCGGTGCGGCCGCGGCCAGCACTCGAGCGGCCCGCCGGATCGTGGCGGCGGGCACACCAGTGACCCGCTCGGCCCGCTCCGGCCACCACGACGCCGTAGAACGAATCAGCACGTCGGGGTCGTCGACCCGTTCGGCCAGGAATGCGGTGTCCGCCAAGCCTTCCTGCAGTACGACGTGGGTGAGCGCGAGCACCAGCGCGAGGTCCGTCCCCGGCGTTGCCTGCAGGTGAATGCCGGCGTTTTCCTCGGTCAGGCCTGCGGTGGCGGAGCGACGCGGGTCGACGACCAGAAGTCCACCCGAGTCGCGTGCGCCCTGCAGATGTGCCACGGCCGGCGGCATGGTTTCCGCGATGTTGCTGCCGACCAGCAGGACAGCACCGGCCCCGCCCAGATCGGCCAGCGGAAACGGCAGTCCGCGGTCGATCCCGAACGCCCGGTTCGTCGCCGCCGCGGCGGACGACATACAGAACCGGCCGTTGTAGTCCACGTTCGCGGTCCTCAGCGCCACCCGGGCGAACTTGCCCAGCGCGTACGCCTTCTCGTTCGTCAGCCCGCCGCCACCGAACACGGCGATCGCGTCCCGCCCGTGGGCGGCCTGCAGCGCCTCGATCCGCTCGGTCACGAAGTCCAGCGCGGCGTCCCAGCTCGTCTCCACCAGGTCGCCCGCCGCGTTGCGGACGAGCGGCACGGTCAGCCGGTCCGGCACCGTAAGGACCTCGGGCGCCGTCCAGCCCTTCCGGCACAACCCACCCCGGTTGGTGGGAAAGTCGCGAGGCCGCACCTCCACGGCACCCGGTCGCGCGACCGGGTGCAGCGTGGTGGCGCACTGCAGAGCGCAGTACGGACAGTGGGTAGAAGTCACACGCGCTCCTGGGTGAGCGGGCCACCCTTGCGCAGGTAGCAGAAGTACGTCACCGCGAGGCAGACCACGTAGAAGCCACAGAACACGTACAGCGCGGGGATCAGCGAGCCGAAGTGGCTCGTCGACATCGCGAACCCGCGCGGGACCAGGAAACCGCCGTACGCGCCGACCGCGGAGGCGATCCCGATACAGGCCGCCGCCTCCCGCCGGGCCCGGCCCGGGTCACCCGGCGTGGTAAGCCGGAAAACCGCCGGAATCATCCGGTACGTCGACCCGTTCGCGATGCCGCTGGCCACGAACAGGACCAGGAAACTGAGCAGGAACGCGGGGAAACTTTCCGCCTTCAGCGCGAACACCGCGGACAGGATTCCGAGGCCCATCACCACGAACGAGCAGACCGTCACCCACGCACCGCCGACCCGGTCGGCGAGCCTGCCGCCGAACGGCCGCGAGACCGACCCGACCAGCGCGCCGAGGAACGCGTAGTGCGCCGGCGTGATGTCGGGGAACGTGGTCTTGATCAGCAGCGGAAACGCGGCGCCGAAGCCGATGAACGACCCGAACGTGCCGATGTAGAGGAACGAGATCACCCACGTGTGCGGTCGCTTCGCCGCGGCGATCGACGTCCGGAACGACGAGTTCGCGACCGACAGGTTGGCCATCGCCTTCCAGGCCCAGAACGCGGCCAGCACGATCAGCGGCAGCCACATCAGGCCGGACCGGTTCAGCGACAGACCGGCGCCGGCGACGATCACCACCGGGACCAGCAGCTGCACCACGGCGACGCCGAGGTTGCCGCCGGCCGCGTTCACGCCGAGCGCGAAGCCCTTCTCCTTCTCCGGGTAGAAGAACGAGATGTTCGTCATGCTGCTGGCGAAGTTGCCGCCGCCGACGCCCGCGGTCGCCGCGACCAGGCCCATCAGCCAGAACGGCGTGTCCGGCTGCGTCATGAAGTACGCCAGCCCGGTGGTCGGGACGAGCAGCAGGAGCGCCGAGAACACCGTCCAGTTCCGCCCGCCGAACCGCGGTACGGCGAACGTGTACGGCAACCGCAGCGTCGCGCCGACCAGGCTCGGCAGCGCGACCAGCCAGAACAGCTGATCGGTGCTGTAGGTGAAGCCGGCCTTCGGCATCGACACCACGACGATGCTCCACAGCTGCCACACCGAGAAACCGAGGAACTCGGCGAAGATCGAGGGCCACAGGTTCCGCCGGGCCAGCGCCCGGCCCTTCCCGGCCCAGAACGTGGCGTCCTCGGGATCCCAGACGTCGATCCAGCGCCCGCGCCGCGGCGCCTCGACCGTACCCACCGCGCCACTGCCGTCTGTCTGGCCGCGGTTGGCGACGGTCGCTTGTCGTGCCTCGAGCGTCATCGCAAGTCTCCGATCATCCGACCTCACTGATTAGGCCTGGACGTTATGACCGGGGTGTTTCCGAGTAGTCATCTTGTTGTTACGCCGCCGAAACGGCTCCCGCACACCCGCGGCCGGGTGGTGAGAGATCTGCGGGTGCCGCTGGGTACTGTTCGGTCTCAGGGCGGGATCGGAGACCGAGGGGACGGCACCGTGCACGACGACGACCAGAACGCCGCCGAACTGAGTGGGAGGCAGCGTCCGCCGCGGCGCTGGGCGTGGCGGGCCGCGATCGCCGCCGTACTGATCGGCTGGCTGGTGCTCGCCTCGCTGGGCGGCCCCGCGGTCGGCAAGCTGAGCGAGGTCCAGCAGAACGACAACGCCAACTTCCTTCCGAAAGATGCCGAGTCCACGGTGGTCGCCAACGAGGCCGCGAAGTTCGTGGACTCCAAGGCGCTGCCGTACTTCGTGCTGGTCGAGCGTGACTCCGGCATCACGCCGGACGACCTGCAGAACGTCCAGGCGTTCCAGGCGAAGATCGCCACCCTGGACCTGGGCGGCGGCAAGAAGCTCGGCGACTACCTGACCTCCCCGGCCGCGCCGGCGATCAGGTCGGAGGACGGCAAGGCCCTGCTGCTCACCGTCCAGATCGACGGCGACCGCGCCGACGAGGTGGTCGCGGGGGGCGAGACCGTCCTGTTCGCGGTCGCGGACAGCCTGCGCACCGCGATCAAGCAGGACCTCACACCGACGGGCCTCACGGTCTATGTGACCGGCCCCGGTGGGGTGTTCGCCGACTTCGTGGTCGCGTTCAGCGGGATCGACGGGATCCTGCTCGGGGTCGCGCTGGCGGTCGTGTTCGTGATCCTGCTGATCGTGTACCGCAGCCCGATCCTCCCGATCGCGGTCCTGCTCACCGCGGTCTTCGGCCTCGCGCTCGCCGCGCTCGTGGTGTACCCGCTGGCGAAGAACGGCGTCCTGCAGCTGAACGGGCAGAGTCAGGGCATCCTGTTCATCCTGGTCGTCGGCGCCGCGACCGACTACTCGCTGCTACTCGTCTCCCGGTACAAGGAAGAGTTGCACGACTACACGAGCAAGTACGAGGCGATGCGGGTCGCCTGGCGGGCCTCGATCGAGCCGATCTCGGCCAGCGCGGCGACCGTCATCCTCGGTCTGCTCTGTCTGCTCCTCTCCAAGCTCGGCAGCACCAAGGGCCTCGGGCCGGTCGGCGCCTTCGGGATCGCCGGCGCGCTGATCGCGTCGATGACCTTCCTGCCGGCGATCCTGCTCGCGTTCGGCCGGCGGATCTTCTGGCCGTCGATCCCCCGCGTCGACCACGTGCACTCCAGCGACCAGGTCGGCGGCCGCCGCCTCTGGGGCCGCGTGTCCGGGCTGGTCGGCCGGCGTGCCCGGCGGGTCTGGGTGGTCACGGCACTGACGTTGCTCGCGTGCGCAGCGTTCCTGCCGACGTTCAAGGCCAGCGGTACGTCCCAGGAGGACCTGTTCCTGAACGAGGTCGAGTCGGTCACCGGTCAGGAGGAGCTGGCCAAGCACTTCGACGCCGGCGCCGGTACGCCGGTGGAGATCCTGACCCCGGTCGCCCAGGCCGACCAGGTGGTCCAGACCGCGACGAAGGTCGACGGTGTCGGCGAGGCGTCCGCCTCGGCCGCTCCCGGCGTACCGCCGAAGGTGGTCGACGGCAAGGTACTGGTCCAGGCCACGCTGAAGGTCCCGGCCGACTCCCCCGAAGCCACCAAGGTGGTGAAACACCTGCGGACCGAGCTGGACAAGGTGAGTCCCGACATCCTGGTCGGCGGCAACACCGCGATCAACCTCGACGTGCTGGACGCCGCGCAACGCGATCTGCGGGTGATCATCCCGACCATCCTCGCGGTGATCTTCGTCGTCCTGATGCTGCTGCTGCGGTCGCTGACCGCCGCGGTCCTGCTGGTGATCGCGAACGTGCTGTCGTTCGGCGCGACCGTCGGCGTCAGCGCGCTGGTGTTCAACCACGTCTTCAAGTTCCCGGGAGCCGATCCGGGCATCCCGCTCTACGCCTTCGTGTTCCTGGTTGCCCTAGGCATCGACTACTCGATCTTCCTGATGACCAGGGTCCGCGAGGAGTCGCAGGAACACGGCACCAGACCGGGCATCCTGGTCGGCCTCGCCGTCACCGGCGGCGTCATCACGTCGGCCGGCGTCGTCCTGGCCGCCACCTTCTCGGCCCTCGCGGTCCTGCCCATCCTGTTCCTGGTCCAGATCGCCTTCATGGTCGCCTTCGGCGTCCTCCTCGACACCACCGTCGTCCGCTCCCTCCTGGTCCCCTCCCTCGCCCACGACGTCGGCCCGAAGATCTGGTGGCCCAGCAAACTCGCCAAAGAAAAGTAACCGGCCGGGTTTTCGCGAACGAGATGCTCAGGGTTTCTTGAGGGACGCCAGCTCGGTGCGGTTGGAGACGCCCAGCTTCGCGTACACGTGGGCCAGGTGGGTCTTGACCGTGCCGCGGCTGATGAACAGCCGCTCGCCGATCTCCGGATTGCTGAGGCCTTCGACCGCGAGGGCAACCACCTGCTCCTCGGTCGGCGTCAGGCTGGCCCAGCCCGACGACGGCCGCCCGCGAGCTCCGCGCGTACGGCGGACGTAGGCGACGGCGTCGTCCATCGCGAGTGGTGGCTCGTCCGACGACGGTAGGTCGGGACGGTCTGCCGGTGTCGCGAGGCCGAGCTCGGTACGGGCCGCGGAGGCTGCGCCGGCGAGCCGGGCCGCGTCCGCCGCACGGTTCGTGTGGTTCGCCAGCAGGGCAAGGGATTCCAGGCTGTCGACGACGTACGTGCGCAGGCCGTGGTCGACGCGGATCGTGAGGGCCTGCTGCAGCAGGTCTGCCGCCCGGTCCGGGTGGTCGGTGATCGCGATCCGGCCAAGCTGATCGAGCGCGTCGGCCAGGATCCGCGGCAGGTCGTACCGGCGCGCCAACTCGGCGGCGCGTTCGAGCAGCGCGGTGGCATCGTGGCCGCGAGCGCGTTCCGCCGCGGCGACCGTCGGCAGCAGCATCGCGGGCGCGAACGTCCCGGCGAGCGGGCTGTCCGGCGCGGTGTCGCGGGCCAGCCACTCGACCGCGGCGTCGTACTCGCCGGTCCAGTACGAGATCAGGCTCATCGCCTGCCCCAGATTCGGTACGACGGCGCCCGCGGTCTCGGCCAGCTCGAGCAACGGCCGCATCAGCGCTCGCGCGTCGTCGGCGCGGCCCGTTCTGACCAGCAGCGTCGCCAGATGCGCGCGAGCCGTGCCGACGCGATGGAAGTCGGCGAGGGGCTCGGCCGCGGCGAGAGCACGCTCGGCGACTTCGACCGCCCGCAACGGCTCCCCGGTGGAGAACAGGCTCTCGGACCAGACGGTCAGCACGGTGGAGGCGATACCGCGCTCACCGCTGGTGATCAGGCCGTCGGCGGCGCGGTCGAGCAGCGGGCGGAGCTCGTCGTGGCGGTCCCACAGCGCAAGCAATACGCACTGCAGCGCGACGTTCGCGTTCCGGGCTGCTTCGTCGCCGATCCCGTCCGCGAGGCGTACTCCCTCGGTCGTCAGGTCCCAGGCCTTCCGGAAGTCGGTGAAGAATTCGCCAACCGCGACCAGTGCCAGGAACAGCGAACGCAGCCGGTCGTCACGCAACTCGGTCGCGAGCTCCAACCCGCGGCCCGCGGCGTCGTACCCGAACGGGTCGACGGTGTCGGCGACGGTCGCGTACGCGTACAGCAAGCGAGCCTGGAGCAACGTCCGGTCGTCAGGTGCACGGTCGATCGCGCGGCGCAGGTAGCCGATGCCCTCGGTGCCGGTCGCCTGGAGGTTCCACAGCCATCTCAGCGCGGCGGCCAGTCGCCGGGCGCGTTCCGGATCGTCTGCGGCGAGGCCGTGTTCCAGCGCGGCGCGGAAGTTCTCCCGGTCCGGCTCGATCAGGGCGCGCCAGGCGTCGCGATCCTTGTCCAGCAAGGGCTCCGCGGTCTCCGCGAGCTGGAGGCAGTGGTCGAGGTGCCGGTCGCGTACGTCGTCGGCGTCCGCCAGGCGAGTCGCCGCGTACTCGCGGATCGTCTCCAGCAGCCGGTATCGCCCGCCCTCGGCAACAACGAGCGATTTGTCGACAAGACGCGCGAGCGTATCGAGTACGGCGCCCGTCACGGCCGACGCGGCGTCCAGGGTGAAACCGCCTGCGAAGACCGCGAGGCGGCTGAAGACGCGACGTTCGTCCTCGGCGAGCAGGTCGTAGCTCCAGTCGATCGATGCGGCGAGCGTGCGCTGGCGGGCCGCGACCCCGCGAACGTTCTTCGTCAGCAGACCGAACCGGTCGTCCAGGCCTGCTTCGATCTGCGGCGGTGTCAGCGTTCGTGTCCACGCGGCGGCGAGCTCCAGGGCGAGCGGGATGCCGTCGAGCCGCGTGCAGATCCCCCGAACAGCGTCCGACTCCGGCTCCGGCTCGGCCGCGGTGGTCGCGGAGCGTTCGAGGAACAGGGCTCGGGCCTCCTCGGGAGCCAACGGCGGGACGCGCCAGATCGTCTCGCCGGGGACGTCCAGCGGCTCGCGGCTGGTGGCGAGGATCGAGAGTTCGGGACAGCCGGTCTGCAACGCGGTGACGAACTCCGCGGCACCGTCGACGATCTGCTCGCAGTTGTCGAGGCAGATGAGGGCTCGCTTGGTCCGCAGTTGGCCGATCAGCAGGCGATCTCCGGACTCCACCAGCAGACCGCTCGCGGCGGCGACCGCCTCGGGAATCTGGGCACTGTCCGTCACCGCGGACAGGTCGACCCACCAGACACCGTCCGGCCAGCGCTCGGCCAACTGCGCAGCCGTTTGCGCGGCCAGGCGGGTCTTCCCACTGCCGCCAGGGCCTGTCAGCGTGACGAGCCGGCTGCCGGCGAGCTGCGTGCGGACGGCGGCGACCTGGGTCGCGCGGCCGACGAAGCTGGTGAGCATGACCGGAAGGTTGTTCGGCACCAGGTCGAGAGAACGCAGGGGCTCCGTCGTTGTGGTGAGCTCGAAGATCCGCTCGGGCGAGCCGAGGTCCCGCAGCCGGTGCAGGCCGAGATCACGCAAGTGCTCAGCGGCGGATTCGCCGGCCGTCGCGGTTGCTGCGGTCAGCAACGTTTGCCCGGCGTTGGCCAGTGCCAGCAGGTGTTCGGCGTGGCGAACCGCCGGCCCGGTGGTCGGTGCGGTGTGCAGGGCGATCCGCAGGAATTCGCCCGCTGGTACCAGCGAGGCCGCCTCACGGAGCGCCTCGGCGGCAGCGATCGCTTCGGCCGCGTCGTCGTACGCCAGGACGGGCCACCCGGCGTCCCGGCGTACCAGGTGCTCCCCCGATAGTTCCGCTGCCAGGCCGGCCAGCCGTGCGTACGCGGGCGCGCTGGCGGCGCCGGCGTACGACGCAACGAGAACTGTCACCCCACCCATACGCGTCAGTCTGCCATTCGGCTGTGTCGGGTCGCCCTTGTCGACAGTATTCGCTACCCTCGCGAAGCAGGGGGTCGAGACTGTGAGGAGCCTGATGGCAGACACCAAGTCGACTGACCACGGACGATTCGCACTGCCCACCAAGAACCTGCCCGCACCGCAGGTTCGCGACCTTCCCGAGCCGCCCAGCAAGACCTGGAAGATCATCGGCCCGGGCATGGTCGGCGCCGGCGTCGGACTGGCCTCGGGCGAGTTCATCCTCTGGCCCTACATCTCCAGCCAGGTCGGCCTGGTATTCCTCTGGGGCGCCGTGGTCGGTGTGGTGGTCCAGTGGTTCCTGAACATGGAGATCGAGCGGTACACGCTGGCAACTGGTGAGACAGCGTTGACCGGCTTCAACCGGTACGGGAAGCACTGGGGCCTGTTCTTCGCGATCATGACGTACTTCGCGAACCTCTGGCCCGGCTGGGCGACGAGCTCGGCGAGCATGCTGACCTACCTGTTCGGCGGCGGCGACCCGCGCTGGATCGCGATCGGCATGCTGGTGGTGATCGGGGCGATCCTGACCCTGGCGCCGGTCGTGTACGTGATGCTGGAGCGGCTGATCGCGGTGAAGATCGCGGCCGTCGCGCTGCTCGTCGTCCTGGCGCTGGTGTTCGCGATCCGCGGCAAGACGTACAGCGCACTCGGGGACGCGGTGACGCAGCCGCAGTTCCCGGCCGAGCAGCTCGGGTTCGCGCTGGTGATGGGCGCGATCGCGTACGCCGGCGCGGGCGGCGGGCAGAACCTCGTGCAGAGCAACTGGATCCGCGACAAGGGCTTCGGGATGGGCGTGCACGTGCCGCGGCTGACGTCGCCGGTGACCGGCGAGACCGAGGCCGACCCGACCGCCAACGGGTACACGTTCGAGCCGAACGACGAGAACCTGGCCCGCTGGAAGCGCTGGTGGAAGTTCGCGAACCTCGAGCAGGCGCTGACCTTCGTGGCGATCACCGTGGTGACGATCGTGTTCACCTCGATGCTCGCCCACGCGACGCTGTTCGGGAACAGCGACGTGAAGAACAGCATCAGCTTCCTGAAGATCGAGGGCACGACATTGCAGACGATCGTCGGCGGCTGGTTCGGGTACCTGTTCTGGGCGATCGGCGCGTTCGCGCTGTTCGCCGCCGCGGCCGGCATCGTCGACTACACGTCCCGACTGGCGGCCGACATGGTCAAGGCCCGGTACCTGCGCGAGTCGAAGGTGTCGGAGTCCAAACTGTACTTCTGGCTGGTCTGGGGACTTGTTGCCTTCGGCATCATCGTGCTGCTGGCCGGCCTCACCCAGCCGCTGGTCCTGCTGGTGATCTCGGCCTGCACCGCCGGCACCATGATGTTCGTCTACTCCGGCCTGCTGTGGTGGATGAACTCCCGAGCCCTCCCGCACGCCATCCGCATCCCCGGCTGGCGCGCGGCAGTCCTCTGGTTCTCGTTCCTGGCCTTCGGCTTCCTGGCCGTCTTCACGATCATCGACCAGGTGAAGAAGCTCTAGACATCGCCGGAAACCGCCGGCGGGCCAGCGCGTCGAAAGCGCGACCCGCCGGCGAGGCGCCGGAAGCCGGCGAGATCAGCAGCAGCCGGCGCTCCAGTGCCGGGGCGGTGAGCCGCCGCCGGACGACACCGGTGGCGCCGTCGAGTGCCGATCGCGGCAGAACGGCCACGCCGACCTGCTCGGCGGCCAGCGCGACGACAACCCCGAGATCGCTGCTCTCGGCGACAATCCGGGGCGCGAACCCCGCCGTCCGGCAGGCGGCCTCGAGGGTCGTGCGGAGTTTGCTGGCGTGAGTGAGCGTGACCATCGGCTCGTCACGCAAGGCTGCCAACTCGACCGTACGACGGCGCGCGAGGGTGCTGGACGGGTGCAGCGCGACCACGACGGGTTCGCGGTCCATCACCAAGGCCCGCAGGTCGCCCGGCGGATCGTCGTACGGACCGAGGCCGATCAGGGCGACGTCCAGCCGACCGGCCCGCACACCGTCGAGCAGCCCGTCGGTCTCGCCTTCGGCAACGGACAACTCGATCGCCGGATGATCCCGGTGGAACGCACCGAGCAGCCCGATGATCCGGCGATCCGGCAACGGCTGCACCAGACCGATCGCGAGCCGGCCGGTGATCAGACCGGACAACTCCGCGACCGCCTCCCGGGCGCGATCCGCGCCGAGGAGCAGCGACCGGGCGTGTGGCAGCAACGCCTCACCGGCCGGGGTCAACGTCACGGCTCGTCGGTCCCGGACGAACAGCCGTTCCTTCAGCTCTGCTTCGAGGCGCTGGATCTGCTGGCTGATCGCCGGTTGGGCGATCGCCACCCGCTCGGCCGCGCGGGTGAAGTTGCGTTCCTCCGCGACGGCGAGAAAGTAGGCCAGCTGCCGAAGTTCCATAAGCAGATCCTATGACGACCAGCAGCAACAGGTCTTGGACTTATCGAACTGGTCACTCGTAGCGTCTTAGTCATGAACACTTCAGAGGTCGTACCGGTCCGGCGGGTCGGAGGCCGGATCGCCGTAACGCTGTTGGCCTGGCTGGCCGCCTACTTGATCGTGACGGTACTGCTGCTGGTCGCCGGCCACTGGCTGGAATCTCTGCCGGTGGCGGTGCGGGCGTTGTTGATCAGCGGTGTCCTCGTGACCGCTATGACGAACCTCGTCATGCCCGCGCTCGGGCGGATCTCCGCGCGAGTGGCGAACCGGTCCGGCCGGAGGAACTGACCAGACCGGTTCAGTCGCGCGTCAGTGGCCGAGGAAGTCGACCACGGCTTCCTCGGCCGCGGTCCGCCGGACCACCTCGACGCCCTCGCGGACCTTCCGATAGACGTCGACGGCTGCCCGCAGCGCGCGCAGACAGTCCTCGGGATCCGCGTCCGCGAGCGTGGCACGCAACTGCGGCACGAGGTCGGGCGCGAGCGTCTCGAACCGCCGGACGCCGGCCGGTCTGGCCGTCCGGCCGAGCGTGGCCAGTGGCGCGATCGCCGCCGAGCGGAGCGCGTCGAGGGCCCCGATCGCCTCGAACAGCTCCCCGCGCGCGATCTTGACGGCCGTGTAGTGCACCCAGCACCAGAACCGGTCCTCGATCCACTGCGGATCCGGTTGCGGCCAGGCCGGCGCGCTCTCCTGCCGGATCCGGTCGACGGTCCCGTCCCGCTGCCACAGGACGACGCCGTCCTCGACCCGCGTCCGCAGGCCGTCCGGCGTGACGAACTTGAGGTCGACGTGCAGGAGCGGCGGCCCGTAGAGCGCGATCAGCAGCCGCGGCTCGCCGACGTGCTCGCCGGTGAAACTCGTCAGCAGCGGACCGACCCGGCCCGCGAACTCCTTCGCCTCGGCGAGGCACGAGGGCTGACCTTCCGCTGTACACACCAGCACCAGGTCGAGATCGGAGTACTCGTCACTGGTGCCGGTGGCGACCGATCCGCCGGCCAGCACCGCCAGCACCCGCGGGTCCCGCTCCGCCTCGGCCACCACGTTGTCCGCCACCACCCGGAGATGTTCCGGAATCATGCTCACCAGTCCTCCTTGGATCAGGTCAGCAGGCCATCATCACGCAGCCACGGGTCGGTGAGCGACCGAATTATCATCGCGGGCCGTAGGCCTCCGGGGCTCCGTTGGCGGTGGTGAAGAGCGAGTAGACCGAGGTGGTCGCGGTGAGGAACAGGCGGTTGCGCTTGGGGCCGCCCCAGGTCAGGTTGCTGACGGTCTCCGGGACCAGGAGCTTGCCGAGCAGGGTGCCATCCGGGTGATAGATGTGGACGCCGTCCGCGGCCGAGGCCCAGATGCGGCCCTGGGTGTCGAGGCGGATGCCGTCGAAGATGCCGTTGCCGCACTCGGCGAACAGCTCGCCGCCGCTCAGCTTGTCACCGTCGACGGTGAAGACGCGGATCGTCGCCTCCTCCGAATCGGTGATGTAGAGCAACGACTCGTCGACCGAGAACGCGAGCCCGTTCGGCCGGTTGAAGTCGTCGGCGACGCGGGTCAGCACACCGTCCGGCGAGACCCGGTACACGTGGCAGCCGCCGGTCTCGATCTGGCCCTGGTACCCCTCGTAGTCGCTGTCGATGCCGTACGCCGGGTCCGTGAACCAGACCGATCCGTCGCGCTTCACCACCACGTCGTTCGGGCTGTTCAAACGTTTTCCGTCGTACTCGTGGGCGAGCACGGTGATGCCGCCGTGGTGCTCGGTCCTGGTCACGCGGCGGTTGCCGTGCTCGCAGCTCACCAGCCGGCCCTCGGTGTCGCGGGTGTGCCCGTTCGTGTTTCCGGCCGGATTCCGGAAAACGGAAACCTGGTACGACGTCTCGTCCCAGCGCAGGATCCGGTCGTTCGGGATGTCGCTCCAGAGCAGGTACCGGCCGGCGGCCGAGTACACCGGGCCCTCGACCCAGCGGCCGCCGGTCCACAGCCGTTCGAGCCGGCTGTCGCCGCGGATCCCGGCGAACCGGTCGTCCAGCTTCTCCCAGACGGCCGGTGCGGTCCCTGCCAACGGCTCGAGAATTCCCGTCATCACGACTCCTCGCGAACTCGGCTGCAACGCTCGCCGACGAGCCTAAGCGGTTGGCCCTCCCCGGCGAAAAGATGTGCCTGTCCATCGAGACAGTCATCGTGATGCGGAGACATCCCTTGAAGCTCGACACCGTCCGCGAGGACAGGGCCATCGAGAACCTCACCAGCAGGCTGACCGAGTCCTTCGCCGACATCCATACCCCCGAAGACATCGAATCCGCGATCCGCACCGCCCGCGAGTCCTTCGCCGGCGACCCGGTCCGCGACTACGTACCGATCCTGGTCGAACGCATCGTCCGCGACGAACTCACCCCGAAACCCGAGCCGGCGACACCGGCGGAGTCCGCCGGCCGCAAGGCCAGGTGGACCAGACCCGGCGTCGCCCTGGAGGCCGGATCCGGCGCAGCGCCGGCGGCAACCGCCGCCGGCGGCCCGGGCGGCGGCGGAACAGCCGCGGTTTCCGGCCGATTCCGCCACCGTTTTCCGATTGCCCTGCCGGCCGCTGTCGCCGGCGTGCTTGTCGCCGCCACGGTCGCGACCGTGCTCGTCGTACGGACCGGTGACGACGTCCAGGCGCAGACCGGACAGGTCACCCTCCGCGGCGTGATCGGTTCCGAGAAGCGCGCGTTCTTCGAGGATCCCGACGTCAAGGCCGCGCTCGCCGAGCACGGTCTCGAGGTGCGGGTCGACACCGCCGGGTCCCGCGAGATCGCCACCTCGGTCGACCTCGGCGGCTACGACTTCGCGTTCCCGTCCAGCACCACCGCGGCGGAGCGGATCCTGCAGCCGGCGGCCGGCCGGCCGGCGGTGAGCGGAAAGAAGTACAGCGTTTTCTCGTCGCCGATGGCGATCGCGACGTACCAGCCGATCGTCGACCTGCTGTCCGCGACCGGCATCGCGAAGCAGGTCGACGGCACCTGGTACTTCGACGTCCGCAGGTACGTCGACCTCGCGAAGGCGAACTGGCGGTGGACGAACATCCGCGGCAACACGACGTACCCGGTGAACAAGCGGATCCTGATCACCACCACCGATCCGCGCACCTCGAACTCGGCGGCGATGTTCCTGGCGATCGTCAGCTACGTCGCCAACCACAACAGCGTCGTGCAGAGCGCGGCGGACGAGCGGAAGGTGCTGCCGCTGGTCGCACCGCTGTTCGTCAACCAGGGCCACACGGACAACTCCAGTGAAGGCCCGTTCGACGACTACCTGTCGCTCGGCATGGGCCAGTCGCCGATGGTGAACATCTACGAGGCGCAGTTCGTCGATGCCGCCGTACAGCGCAAGCTGAAGCCCGGCATGGTGCTGATGTACCCGTCGCCGACCGTGCAGTCCAAGCACACGCTGATCGCCTTGAACGCGAACGGTGAGAAGCTCGGCGAACTGCTGTCGACGGACACCGAACTGCAGCGGCTCGCGGCCCGGCACGGATTCCGGACCGCGGACCAGGCGCAGTTCGCGAACGTGGTCAACCAGTACGACGTCCCGGTCGTGAAGGACGTCATCGACGTCGCGGACACCCCGACGTACGACGCCCTGGAGAGAATGCTGGACGCGGTGTCCAAGTCCTACCGCTGAGCCGTCGACAGCCACGACCACACGGACGTGGTCGCGGTGATGAACAGGCGGTTTCCTTTCGGGCCGCCGAAGGTCAGGTTGGAGACCACGTCCGGCAGCAGCAGCTTGCCGATCAGCGTGCCGTCCGGGTCGAAGCAGTGCACCCCTTCGTGGGTCGCCGCCCAGACCCGGCCGGCGTTGTCCAGCCGGATCCCGTCGAACATGCCGGCCTCGCACGGCGCGAACACCTCACCGCCGATCAGCTTGTCGCCGTCGACGTCGAACCGCCGGATGTGCTTCGCGGGCGTGTCGACGACGTACAGCCGGGACTCGTCGTTCGAGAACGCCAGCCCGTTCGGCCGGACGAAGTCGTCGGCGACGACGGTCAGCGCGCCGTCCGGCCCGATCCGGTAGACGTGGCACCCGTCGATCTCCTGCTCGGCGGCGTGGCCCTCGTAACTCGAGGTGATCCCGTACGGCGGGTCGGTGAACCAGATCGAGCCGTCGCTGCGTTCGACCACGTCGTTCGGGCTGTTGAGTCTGCGGCCCTCGAAGTGTGCGGCGAGCACGGTACGGCGGCCGTCGTGCTCGGTCCGTACGACCTGGCGGTCGCCCTGCGAGCAGCTGATCAGGCGGCCGGCGCGGTCGATCGTGTTGCCGTTGACGTAGCCGGACGGCTCGCGGAACACGCTGACGTGACCGGAGCTCTCGTCCCAGCGGAGCATCCGGTCGTTCGGGATGTCGCTGAACACCAGGCAGCGCCAGGCCGGCGAGTACGCCGGTCCCTCGAGCCAGCGGCCGCCGTCGTACAGGCATTCGAGGTACTCGTCGCCGGCGATCGCGCGGAAACGGTCGTCGAGCACCACCAGGTCGGCCCGCAGCCGCCGCGGCGCGGCGTTGATCGTGATCGTCATGAACAGAACGCTATCCTGTCGCCGACAATTCAGACAGAACAAGATTTGGTTTGTGACGGACATGACAATAGATGATGTGGATCGCGGTCTGCTCGCCGCGTTGCAGGACGACGCCGGCCAGTCCTACGCCGCACTCGGCCAGGCGGTCGGGCTCTCGGCCGGCTCCGCCCACGAACGGGTCCGGAAACTCAAGGCGGCCGGTGTGATCCGGCGGACGACGGTCGACGTCGACCCGGCCGCGGTCGGGCTCGGCGTGCTGGCGTTCGTCCTCCTCGACGCCGGCGCCTGGATGGGCGACGAGCCGACACTGCAGGCGTTGCGGTCGATCCCCGCCGTCGAGGAGGCGCACATCATCGCCGGTCCCGCGTCGGTGCTGGTGAAGGTCCGCACGGCGACCACCGAGGACCTCCAGGCGACCCTGCGCGCCCTCCATCAAGTGGACGGGGTGACCAGCACCCAGACAATCGTGGTGCTGGAGACCTTCTTCGAGAAACAACCCGCCGCACTGTGATCGTGGTGTGAGCAACACCCTGCTCCCAGGACGGCCGCTTGACCCTAGACTCGGGCCACCGAAGGGAGTCAGCTGTGACCGACAGCAAGCAGATCACCAAGGTGCTGGTCGCCAACCGGGGCGAGATCGCCGTCCGGGTCGTCCGGGCCGCCGCCGACGCGGGGCTGAGCAGTGTCGCCCTGTACGCCGACCAGGACCGCGACGCGCTGTTCGTCCGGCTCGCCGACGAGGCGTACGCGCTGGACGGGTCGACACCGGCCGACTCCTACCTGAACATCGCCAAGATCCTCGACGTGGCCGCCCGGTCGGGCGCCGACGCCGTGCACCCGGGCTACGGGTTCCTGGCCGAGAACGCCGAGTTCGCGCAGGCCGTGATCGACGCCGGCCTGATCTGGATCGGGCCGCCGCCGTCGGCGATCGACTCGCTGGGCGACAAGGTCAAGGCGCGGCACATCGCGGAGAAGGTCGGCGCGCCGCAGGTCCCGGGGACGCCGGATCCGGTCGCGGACGCGTCCGAGGTCGTCGCGTTCGCGGAGCAGTACGGTCTGCCGATCGCGATCAAGGCGGCGTACGGCGGCGGCGGGCGCGGCATGAAGGTCGCGCGGACGCTGGACGAGGTCCCCGAGCTGTTCGAGTCGGCGACGCGCGAGGCGGTCAGCGCGTTCGGTCGCGGCGAGTGCTTCGTCGAGCGGTACCTGGACAAGCCGCGGCACGTCGAGACCCAGTGCCTGGCCGATGCCCACGGCAACGTTGTCGTGGTGTCGACGCGGGACTGTTCGCTGCAGCGCCGCTACCAGAAGCTCGTCGAGGAGGCCCCGGCGCCGTTCCTGTCCGACGAGCAGCTGGAGATCCTGTACTCGTCGTCGAAGAAGATCCTCCGCGAGGCCGGGTACGTCGGCGCCGGGACGTGCGAGTTCCTGGTCGGGCAGGACGGGATGATCTCGTTCCTCGAGGTGAACACCCGGCTGCAGGTCGAGCACCCGGTCTCCGAGGAGGTCACCGGCCTGGACCTGGTCCGCGAGATGTTCCGGATCGCCCAGGGCGAGGAGCTCGGGTACGACGACCCGGTCGTCTCCGGCCACTCGATCGAGTTCCGGATCAACGCCGAGGACGGCGGGCGCGGCTTCCTGCCCGCTCCCGGGACGCTGACCAGGTGGCACGCGCCGTCCGGTCCGGGTGTGCGCCTCGACGGCGGGTACGACCAGGGCGAGACGGTGCCGGGCGCGTTCGACTCGCTGGTCGCGAAGCTGATCGTCACCGGGCGGGACCGCACGCAGGCGCTGGAGCGGTCGCGGCGGGCGCTGCGTGAGTTCGTCGTCGAGGGCATGCCGACCGTCATCCCGTTCCACGCGTCGGTCGTGTCCGATCCGGCGTTCGTCGGCACCGACGGGTTCAAGGTCCACACCCGGTGGATCGAGACCGAGTACGACAACCAGCTCACGCCGTACGAGGGCCCGACCGCCGAGGCGCCGACCGACGCCGAGCGCGAGAAGGTGACCGTCGAGGTCGGCGGCAAGCGGCTCGAGGTCGTTCTTCCCGCCGGGCTCGGTGCGCTCGGCGCGACCACGGCCGCTGCCGGGTCGAAGAAGAAGCCGGCGCGACGCGCGGGCGGTACGAAGAACTCGGCCGCCTCCGGCGACTCGCTGACGTCGCCGATGCAGGGCACGATCGTCAAGATCGCCGTCGAGGAAGGCGCCACGGTCGCCGAGGGCGACCTGATCGTCGTGCTCGAGGCGATGAAGATGGAGCAGCCGCTGAACGCCCACAAGTCCGGCACCGTCACCGGCCTCACCGCCGAGGTCGGCGCCACCGTCACCGCCGGCGCGGCCATCTGCGAGATCAAGGACTGACCCGTGCCGGAGGCGGGGGCGGCGCCCGAGCCGGTGCCGGTGATCGACGCGGTCGCGTTCGACTGCGAGGATCCGGACGGGCTCGGGCAGTTCTGGCAGGCGTTGCTCGGCGGCGAGCTGCGCCCTGACCAGCACGGCGTCACCGAACTGCACGGCGGCCGGGTGCGCCTGGACTTCGCTCAGGTCCCCGAAGGCAAGCAGGTCCGCAAGAACCGCGTGCACCTCGACCTGTACGTCCCACCCGACCGCAAGGACCAGGCGGTCGCCAACGCCCTCCGCCTCGGCGCCACCCTCGCCGACGACATCTATGACGGCGACCTCTGGCAAGTCATGCGGGACCCCGAGGGCAACGAATTCTGCTTCGTCTGGGGCGCCGGCTCCCCCACCCGCGCCTGACGCGTACAGACAGTTCTCAGGTTTTCGCTGTAGGTTCCCTCCAGGCGTTTCGGTGAGGAGGCTTACTGCATGTCCAAGAAGACCCATGAGCAGCAGCTGGCGGCGCGGAAGGCTCGGCGGCAGGCCGAGCGGGAGGCCGAGCGGCGGCGGCAGCGGCGGAATCTGGGGATCACCGTGTCCGCGATCGCAGTGGTGGTCGTGGTTCTCGTGGGGGTCTTCGTGGTGTTCGGGGTGAGCGGTGACGACGAGCCGGCCGCGACGCCCTCGGTCGCCCCGGAGAACAAGCCGGCCAGCATCCCGACTGCGATGGCGGCGGCGCCCAAGCGGGAGACTCCGCTCCCGGCCGAGGTGAGCTGCGCGTACAAGAAGACCGGCGAGGCCGCCGCGAAGAAGGTCGATCCGCCGGCCGACGGCAAGACCAAGGCTTCGGGTACGTCGAAGGTCAGCCTGAACACCTCGATCGGCGACCTGCAGCTGACGCTGGACAGCGCGCTGGCGCCGTGCACCGTGAAGAACTTCCTCAGCCTGGTCGGGCAGAAGTACTTCGACAACACCAAGTGTCATCGGCTCACCGTCGGCGAGGGCCTGCAGGTGCTGCAGTGCGGCGACCCGACCGGAACCGGCTCGGGCGGCCCCGGGTACAGCTTCGCCGACGAGGTCTACCCGACGCTGAAGTACGGTCGCGGCATCCTCGCGATGGCGAACTCGGGCGCCAACACGAACGGCAGCCAGTTCTTCATCGTGTACGGCGACGCGTCGGGCCTGACCCCGCAGTACACGGCGTTCGGGACGATCGACGAGGCGAGCCTGAAGCTGATCGACAAGGTCGCCCAGGCCGGTGTCATCCCGCAGAACGGCCCGCAGGACGGCACTCCGGTCACGCCGGTCGACATCAAGTCGGCCACGACAGCAGCCTGAGAAGAGACAACCGCGCCGCCCGTCCCCGGTTCCGGGGACGGGCGGCGCGGCCTTTGTGCGAGAGCTCGGGGGTCAGGCGAGCAGGTGGTACTGCGAGCGGGGCCAGGCCAGCAGGGCGTGGATCTGTGTGATGCCCGACTGCTGCAGGAGTTCCACCGAGCCGTCGTGGAACTTGTAGAGGTTCGTGGCGGGGTCCCGGGTGGTGTTCCAGTTGTAGTCGGCGTAGGACTGCATCGCCTCGCGGTAGCGGGGATCCGGCGCGACCGAGTCCAGGATCAGCAGGTTCTTGAACCAGATCGAGTTGAACGCGGCGCCGTTCTTGGCGAGGATCTCCGGCGTGTTGTAGAACGCCAGTGACGCGTTCGCGACCGACTTCGCGTCGCTCAGGTAGCGCGCGTCACCCGTTGCCTTGAACAACAGGACGCCGGCGCCGAGCATCACGCCCTGGTTGTAGCTCCACTGCGTCTTCTCGATGGTGCCGGCCAGGTCGATGTGGTCCCAGTACAGCCCGTTCGGCGCGAGCATGCAGGTCTGCGCCCACTGGTACATCCGCTGCGCCCAGGTCAGGTACGACTTGTCCCGGGTCAGCAGGTACAGGTGCGCCCCGAGCTCGGCGCCCGGACCGTTCGACACCGTGTTGCGGTCCTGGCTCCACGGCGCCTGGGTCCAGTACACGCCGCCCGCGCACGGGTGCGCCGGGTCGGTGTCCCAGCCGTGCACGACGAGCGCGAAGATCTCCTTGGCACGAGCGAGTGCAGCGCGGTCACCAGTCCGCTTGAACCGCTGGATCAGGTTCAGCCCGATCCACTCGTTGTCGTCGTAGAACTTGTCCCCGCCCTGACCGTTCGGCGGCCGGACGTAGGAGTCGTAGCCGGTCGGCGTCGTGCCGGCGTTCCAGTAGAACTCGTACGCCGCGAGTCGGCGGTCGGCCTCCGCGGCACCCGCGCGGCCCGCACCCGGCACACCCGCGAGGTTCTCGGCCGCGATCGCCGCCTGCGAGTACGGCCAGACGTACGAGTACGGGTTCGACCCGGTCCGGGGGTAGTCCTCGAGCAGCAGCCCCTTCCCGGCGTCGAAGTAGGTGTTGATCGCGTCGTACGACGCGCGCGCCCGGGCGGCCGCGGTCGGGTCGGTCCCGGCCGACTCACCGGCACTGGCCGTGGTCATGTTCAGCGATCCGAGGACCGCGACCGCGAGCACTCCAGCGGCCAGACGAGTTGATATACCAATTTTCCTGCGCATCGACCTGCTCCTCTTGGGCGGGGATTGACAGCGATGTCATGTTCTAACCGGCGCATCGCTGCCTCGTCAATGCCTCAGCCGCCTCGCAACGGAGTCGGCAGTTGGTATATCAAGAAGTGCGAGCCGGGAAACTGATCCACGCGGACCGCAGGTGGAGCCGGATCCGGACCTGGTCGGCGGTGAGAACACGTTTTCCGCGCGATCCGGCGGCCTCGACGGTGAGTGCCCGCCCGCCACCCGGGCCGACGCCGGTCCGTTTCAGGACCCGGACGTAGCGGATCGCGCCGACGTCGAACACCGCCTGCATCTCGGCCGCCGTCCGGGTCACGGTCCAGGAGACGTTCGGGTTCCCGTTCTTCGGGTACGCGTCCCAGCCGTCCACCTTCGTCACCTGGTACGGCGCGTCGCCCGCCGCCGTCGCCCCGCCGTTCGACGAGGAGAACTCCGCGATGATCGGCTTGCCCTGGTACAGCCGGACCTGGCCCGCGGTCGCCGCGATCGCGGTGTTGGTCGACGTCTCCTCCGAGTCGTACCCGCCGTACACCTGGCAGGACGTGGTGTCGCACAGGTCGTACGCTTTCCGCGCCGCCCGGGCACGATGGAAGACCGAATAGGTGCGCGCGGCAACCGATTGCGCCTGCAGCGCGGCCGGCCGCCAGCTCGAGACCGACTCCCGCGGTACGACGCCGCGCAGGTAGTGCTCGAGCGGCAGCACGTTGACCGTGTCCAGATGTGTCCCGGACACGTCGATCGCCCGGAGCGCGCCACGGTACCGGCGGACGGCGCCACTCGGCAGCAACAGCCCGATCACGGCTGCCCCCTCGAACTGCGCCATCCCGGAAAACGTCTTGTAGAGCGTCCATTTCCGGGTCTTCGCGTCGTACGAGCTGAGCTTCGTGCCGTGCTCGCCGTTCGGGTCGATCGACCACTGGTTCCGTGTCGATGCTCTCGGCAACGGATAGACCTTGCCGATGGCCAGCGAGCGGACCGCCAGCCCGCTGACCGCGCCGACCCGGACCCCGTCGGTGGTGTCGGCGCTGATCCGGACCCGGATGCTGCCGGTCGCCTTCCCGGTGGTCGTTCCGGGGTAGTAGAAGTCGAGGATCTGCCGTGCCGACTTCCCGGCCAGCGCGGCGCCCTGCGCGCCGTACTGCGACAGTCCTCGACCGTGCCCGAAGCCGCGACCCATGATGGTCGTGTCCGGCGCCGCCTCCGGCACGACCTCGCGCGCCTGCGCGGTCGCGCTGATCACCGTGGACGACAGAACGACAGCCGCGATCGCACGTTTCCTCACGACACTCTCCCGTAGACGAGCTGAACCTGCCGGTCACGCCGGTCCCAGACGAGCCACCCGCGCTGGAACTTCTGCCGCGCCCCGCCCGCGACCTGGTACGCCTCGGTGATCGGCAGCCCGATCCGCGCACTCCCGGCCCCGATCCGCCGGAAGCGCGTCCGGAAGGCGCCCGCGGTGGAATGCGGGCCGGTAGCAACGGAGTAGAAGACGTCGCGAGTGCCGAAGTACGCCGCCCGCCCGGTCCGTGTCGGATGCTCGCCCCAGAACGGCTGTCCGAGGTTTCGGAAACCGAGTTTCTGCGCGAACACATAGATCGGTGTCGTGAAACTCCCGCCCATCAAGGTGTTCACGCGCCGCTTCAGCCAGCCGAGCTGCTTGTACAGCTGGGTTCCCGGACACGCCGTCGGCTTCGTGTCGCGGTGCCCGGAAACCGTGTGCAGACGATTTCCGTCGAGCACCACGGTGGCCAGCGGCGAGCGGTAGTTGGCGTCCAGCTTCCAGGCGATCACGCGCGCCGTGGACTCCAGCATCGCCGCCGGCGGAGCGGTCTGCTCGAAGTTGCCGATCACCGCGACGCCGAACGAGTTCGCGTTGTACGACGCCGTGTGCGCGCCGAGCACCGGCAGCTGCGCACCGCCGGCCCGGCCCTCGAAGATCCGGCCGAAGCGGTCGACGAGGAAGTTGTACCCGAGGTCGCACCAACCGCGGCTCTTCACGTGGTACGCGTACATCGCGCGCACCATCGCCGGGACCTGCGTGCGGGTGTAGTCGTTCCGATCGGCGGTGTGATGGACGAATGCCGCCAGCACGGTCGTCGTGTACTTCGGCCGTACACAAGAGGCTCCGTTGTACGCACGCAGCCGCTCATCGGCACCCCAGCGCCTCCGGCTGACCATCAACGGCATCGGGTACGGCGCCTTGCCGGCCTGCGCCTCGACGCCGCCGACGTCCTCGGAATCGGACCCGAGCACCCCGGGCTGGATCAGCACCACCTTCGCACCGGCCACCGCGGCGCCGGCATCGGTCACCGCGCTCGCCTGCACCCCGGTGGCGTCCGCGACCCACAGCGGTTCGGTGCCGGACCGCGCAATTCCTTCGGGTGCCGATGGATCCGGGCCGTGGTCGTCCTCGACGTGCAGGGGCTGCCAGTCGGTCCACTTCCCGTCCCGTTCGACGCGGACCTTCGCGGTCACGTCCCGCACGCCGTCGGGCCAGGTGATGCCGACCATTCCGTACGGTTCGGTCTGCGCGCGGACGGACAGGCCGTCGAGCGGAATCTCCTGGTAGGACTGGCGCGACGGATCAGGCGACGGGTTCTCGTGCGCTAGCGGGACCAGTGCGGCCGCGGTCAGCACCAGCGGCAGCAGTCGCGTGGTCTTGCCCATGGCGGTGATGCCCATCTATGACCTTCCGGCGGGGTCGGACAGACGCTGGGCGGCGCGACTTCGATTATGCGCCGCGGGTGACCGCTTTCCGGGGATTCGATCACCCTGCGTGGCGTCTTGAGGGGTTGGATAGGCTCTCCCCAAAGAGCCCCCGAGAAGAGGCCCGACATGGAATTCATCCTGCTCATCGCTGTCGTGGTGATCGCGGTGCTGGCGTACCGCTCGTACCGCCGGACCCAGCTGCAGAGCAAGAAGCAGCACGAGATCACCGCCGCTGAACTCGAGGCGGTCAAGCGGACCGCGGACGAGGACATCACCCGCTTCGGCGAAGAGCTGCAGGACCTCGACCTCGAGATGGTCGGCAAGGACCTCGGCGACGGCGCGCGGCAGGACTACCAGCGCGCGCTCGACTCCTACGAGTCCGCCAAGCAGGCGATCGGTCAGGTCACCCAGGCCGACCAGATCAAGCACGTGGTCGAGATCCTCGAAGACGGGCGGTACGCCGCGGCCTGCGTGAAGGCCCGCGTGGCCGGCGAGCCGCTGCCGCAGCGCCGTCCGGCCTGCTTCTTCAACCCGCAGCACGGCCCGTCGGTGGTCGACGTGATGTGGTCGCCGCCAGGCGGCGCCCCGCGGGAGGTGCCGGCCTGTGCGGCCGACGCCGAGCGGGTCCGCGCCGGCGCCGAGCCGGACGTCCGCAAGGTCATGGTCGGCCCGCAGCGCGTTCCGTACTGGGAGGCCGGCCCGGCCTACTCGCCGTACGCGCAGGGCCTGTTCGGCGGCGTCGGCGGCGTGCTGACCGGCATGTTCATCGGCACGGCCCTCGGCGGCATGTTCGCCGGCGGCGGGTACGGCGACTACGCGGCCGGCTACGAGGACGGGATGGCCGACGGCGGCGGCGACGGCGGGGACGGCGGCGGGGACTTCAACCCGTTCGACGGCGGCGACGGCGGTGGCGACGGCGGCGGCTTCGACTTCGGCGGCGGGGACTTCGGCGGCGACTTCTGAAACACCCAGGACGAGGCCCCGGTGACCAGGTCACCGGGGCCTCGTCGTGTCCTCACTCGCCGAACAGCGGGACGTTCCCCTCGGCGGTGTTCAGGAAGTAGACCGGGTCCTTGAAGTCGCCGGGCACCTTGCCCAGCCCCTTGATCACGGTCGCCGCGCCGTTGGCGTGACCAACGGCATACAGGTACGCCGAGCCGCTGTCCTTGTCGACCGCCGCGAGCAGCGTGCTCTGCGCACCGCACTTCTCCGCGACCAGGTACTCGAAGCCCTGCCACGTCGACGTGCGGACCTTCTTCACGACCGGCTGCCCGCTGACCGGGATGTGGATCGTGTAGAGCGCGCCGCCGTTCGTGGTGGCCAGGAAGGTGTCGTACGTCGGCTGCTCGCTGATCAGCGCCATCGTCTTCACCGACGAGTACCCCGCCCAGCGCGACATCACCCGGGTGGACGGGACGTACCGGTAGAGCACCCCGTCGCCCCGCAGCCGGTACTCCGCACCGCGGAACACCTTGCCCCAGTACTGGGACGTCTCGATCGCCTTGTAGCCGTTGTACCCGCCGCCCCGAGACGTCAGCGAGGTGAACGGCTTGCCGCTGACATCCTGGCCGTACGCGCCGGAGTACAGCGTCGAGTTCACGATCACGTCGCCGTACACGGTGTAGTCCGAGCCGACGCCGAGCGAGTCGTTCCAGGTGGACGCGAGCTTCGCGAGCCCCGGCGAGAACATGTGCGGTCCCGTCGAGCGCTTGACGGTGGCCGGCGACGTGGCGGTGACGGAGGCGTTGGCCATGTCACCGGCGGCCGTGATCGAGCCGAGATTGATCGAGCAGGCCGCGGTGGCGGCGGTGGTCGCGGTGGTGGCGGCGCTCGCGGTACCGGCCGGCGCCGCGGCCAGCCCGCCGAGCAGAAGGGCTGAGGCCGTGACAGCAGAAGCCCGGTTGAATTTCATCGACATGCCTTTCGTGGGTTGTCACTCGCCGAACAGCGGCGCGTTTCCTTCGTAGGTGCTGAGGTAGTAGGTGGGGTCGGTGAAGGTGCCGGGCACCTTGCCCAGGCTGTTGATGACGGTCGAGGCGCCGTTCGCGTGGCTGACCGCGTACAGGTAGGCCGAGCCCGTGTCCTTGTCGATCGCGGTCAGCAGCGTGCTCTGGCTGCCGCACTTGTCGGCGACCAGGTGCTCGAAGCCTTGCCAGGTGCGGCTGCGTACCTGCTTGACCACCGGCTTCATCGGCGTCGCCACCGGGATGTGGATCGTGTAGAGCGCTCCACCGCGGGTGTTCGCCAGGAAGGTGTCGTACGTCGCGGTCTCGCTGATCAGCGTCATCGTCTTCACCGCCGAGAAACCCGGGTACGAGCTGACCTTGCGGAAACCGTCGGTCCAGCGGAACAGCACGCCGTCGTTGCGCAGGCCGTACACCGCGCCGCGGAACGTCTTGCCCCAGTAGAACGACTCCTCGACCGCGGTGAAGTTGCCCCACCCGCCGCCGATCTTGCTCAACGTGTTGATCGCCGAGCCGTCGGTGTCCTCGCCGTACGCCGCGTAGTACAGCGACGAGTTCAGGACGACGTACCCGGAGTCGCGGTACCCGACCGGGTTGAGCACCGTGTAGGTCCAGGTCGAGCTGATCTTGGCGATGCCGGGGGTGAACAGATGCCGGCCCACCGTGCGCTTGGCGGTCGGCGGCGTCGTCGCGGTGACGGTCGTGTCGGCGAGGTCACCACCGCTGGTGATGGATCCAACGGGAATCTGGCAGGCGGCACTGGCCTCGGCTGGCGCCGCGACCGCGGCACGCTCCGGCGCCACGGCAAGCCCACCGAGCAGCAGGGTGGTGGCCGCCACGACGAAGGTTCGTCTCAGATAGCTCTTCACACCTCACACGATGCAACCACCCACACAGAAGTTGCGCCGCCATGTCCGGCAACCTCAAGCAGCTCTGTCAGAGAAGAGATCCAGGGATCGTGGCCGACTTCGCCGGTCGGCCGTAGGTTTGTCTGCGGGGCGCAGTTGTGTCACCGGGCTCTTCAGTCAGCTGATAGGCCGTGAAGTGTGCCGATTCGCTCGATAGCCGCTGAAGTCGGCCGGCGCGTGATCGGTGTCAACGTGGCGCACGCGCAGTGCAACGAGCACGTACGACGTTGACACCGATCAGCGCAGGCTGACGCTTGGGCCGCCGAGCGGACAACTGCTGCGCACACGGGGCTGGGGCGCGGTTCACACCGTGAGGTAGGGACGCTGTCCGATGTCGTTACTTCAGATGGCTCTCGAGCCGTCGACGTTGGTGGTGGCTGCGGATCCTGGCAAGGTGATGAACCGGGTCTGAGTCGGTGATGGTTCAGGTCCATTCGAAGATCCAATGTCGCTGCCAGTTTGTCGTGCTGGGGTCGAGAGACTGGACCAACTCCTGTCTGGGCGGCTGTCTGGGCGCCTGTCTGGGCGCCTGTCTGGGCGGCTAACTGGGCAGCTGACTGGGCAGCTGGCTAGGCGCGGTTGGCTGGGCGCGGTTGGCTGGATTTGGTGATGCGGGTGGGAGGCCAGTGATCGCGGTCGGGGCGATCGAGGTGATCGGGAGTCTGCACCGGGCATGGGCGCATCAGTTGGGGCGCCGCTATCCCGGCGGAGTGTGGTTGTTCGCGCCGTCGGAGACCAAGGCCGCGCGGATCCAGCCGGGGTCGGGGAGCTTCAAGACCGCTGGACAGGGACTGTGCCGCGTTGAGCTATCTGGCCCGCCGAGGCGCGGGGCGGGTGCTGGTGGATGAGTTGGAGGTGGAGGTGTTGCGGGCGGTGGTGCGGCACCGACGCTGGTTGGTCACTGACCGCAAGGCGGCTCAGCAGCGTCTGCACGGCCAGTTGAACAACCTGGTTCCGGGGCGGTCCGCACCGGCTGGGCATGCTGGATATGGCCGCAGCCTGGCTGTTAACGCCTGTCCGGGCTGGCCTGCGCGTGCATTCACCTGCACGGCGGTGTCGGACGAAGCTGCCTGAAGGCGGAACTGAGGTGTTGACGAGCGGGAACTCGGCGGTTCGGTGTGGGCGACGACACGAGCCACCCGCTGGCGGAGGCGGCTGGAAGGATTCCGCCGTCTCCTGACCCCGTCGCAGCACAACGGCCTCCTGCCCGCTTGCCTGCGGGTAGGAGGTTGTTGTGTTCTCCGGTCTCAGCCGGTGGCTGCGAAGTCGGCCGCTTGCTGGAGCACACCCTCGTCGGCCCGCCACCGCGACCGGTCGGCGACGGTCTCCACCACGACGCCCTCGGCCGCCCGCAGGCCGGCCTCGGCGAACCCGCTGGGCCCGGTGGGCTCGGTGGGCTCGGTGGGCTCGGTGGGCTGGGTGGGCTGAGTGGGCTGGGTGGGCTGGGTGGGCTCGGACTCGCGCGGGTCCGTCTTGCCGCTGGGTGGTCGGGCGCGCGGGGGTGCTGTGCGTCGGGCTACGGCGGGGGTGGGTGCGGGTTCGGCCCAGCTGGGGCGGGCGACGTGCACTTCACCGTTGGTGATGGTGATGTGCCAGCGGCCCCTGTGCAGGTCGACGTGGTGACGACGGCAGAGCAACGCCAGGTTCGAGACTTTGGTGTCGCCGCCGTCGATCCAGGAGATCAGGTGGTGGGCGTCGCACATGACCGGCGGGGCTCCGCAGACCACGCAGCCGCGGTCGCGGGCGTCCAGCGCGCGACGCATCGCCCCGGTGACCAGCCGCACGCGGCGCCCCACATCCAGCGGTTCCGAGTTCGAGCCGAGCACCAGCGGGATGATGTTCGCGTCACAGGCCAGCCGCCGGATCGTCGCGGCCGACAGCCCGCCGCTGTAGACCGTGTGGCCGATCGCGTCCGCGGTGGCGGACCTGAGGTCTTCGAGGTCGATCGTGACGGTGATGTTCGCCTTCGCGCCGTACCCGGCCACCCGACGATCCTTCCCTACGTTCCCCGCACTGCCCGCAATGTCTGTACTGCCCGCACTGCTCGCGGCGGATGAGGTCGCCGCTGCAGGTCCAGTGGGCGCGGTGGGTCCCATGGTGTCCCACGCGGCAGCGGCGATGCTCAGGGCGGTGGACAGCGCGTCGGCCTGGCGCTTGTCGCGCGGGCGGGGGTCGTGTTCGCCGTCGACGGTCTTGTGCGGGCGGGCACCGGCGTGCACGACCGCGCGCAGGAGTTCGGCGTTCTCGTTGGCCAGGAAGCCCTTGAACTTCACGCCGTTGTCGGCAGCCGACAGCGTCAGCGACTCCCGTTCATACGCCTTCAGCTCTTCCGGTTCGGGGCCGTCGGAGTCCAGCAGGTCGGCGATCTCCTTGGCGGCGGTCCGCAGCTCACTGGGCGACAGGTGACCAGCCAGCCCGACCAACTGCTCCGCGGCCGCGTCCAGGTGCTCCACCGGCACCCGCGACCGGACCCGCTCGAGTCCGAACACGATCGCGGCCGCTTGCGCCGGTCGCAACAGCCACCCACTACCCGCGCCGCCGGACGCCACGCCGGAGGCAGTGTCCTCGAGGGCGGTGGCTACGGCCGGGTAGTGCGGGGCGGTCTGGGCGAGGCGGAGGGTCCGGCGGGTGGCCGGTGGGTCCAGGCGGTACCGGAAGCGCAGCAGCTCGGCGGTGTCGCGGGCGCCGAGCTCCTGCGCGTACCCGGTGGACTCGATCGCCGCGACCACGCTCAACCGGTACGCCTCCAGGCGAGCGAGCTCGGCTTCCAGCATGTCGAGAGTGGACAGCAGTTCGCTGCCACTCATCGACCACGCCGGCCGTTCGCCTAGAAGTTCCATGGCACCGACTCTAGACGGCGCCACCGACAGTTTCCGAGCCGGAATCCCCTTATTTTGTGGGCTATTCGGGGGCCCACAGCAGCAAACACCCCGCGCCACTCGACTGCATCCGCTCGGCCCGCGTCACCCGGCCGGCACGGACCTGAAACCAACTCGCCGACCTCCTCGCGATCCAGCCCCATAGGACGATCCAGCCCCATAGGAACTGAGACAGCGTGAACCCACCCGTCAGGCGTGGCCCTCGCGTTCGACCGCGGACCGCGCTGGCACGGGACGTGACGGTGGTGCCGACGTAGGCGGCGTCGGCGTGTGCTGGTCCAGGATGCGTTCCCAGCCGCATTCGGTGATCGCCCTGGCGGCCACCCGGGACCGGTGCCGAGACGCCGTTCCGTCAGCACCAGCGTCAGCTGCCGTTACAACCCCAAGCTCGGCGGGTCGTCCGGACACTTTCAGCCGGCTGTCCAGCACCTGAAAACCCGCCCGACCACTTCCCTACCCCGGTAGGTCTGATGCGCTGACTGTCGCTGGCCCGGCAAACCCGGCCACGCAGCCAACTCCCACTCTTTGCATCGTCTTTCCTTGTTCTCGCCTCAGTTTCTGAGGTGGAGTCTTCGGGCTGCTTCGGCTACTGAGCCGGAGATGGAGGGGTAGACGGTGAAGGACTGGGCCACCTGGTCGACGGTGAGGCGGGCGGCTACGGCCAGGGAGATGGGGTGGATGAGTTCGCTGGCGCGGGGGGCCACCACGACGCCGCCGACGACGATGCCGGTGTTGGGCAGGCAGAAGAGTTTGACGAAGCCGTCGCGGACGCCCTGCATCTTGGCGCGGGCGTTGTCGGCGAGCGGGACCTTGACGACCAGGGCGGTGCTTCCCCCGGCGTCGACGACTGCCTGGGTCAGGCCGACGGTGGCGATCTCGGGCGCGGTGAAGACGTTCGCCGAGACGGTCGACTGGTCCAGCGGTGCGACGGCGTCGCCGAGCGCGTGCGCCATCGCGATCCGGCCTTGCATCGCGGCCACCGACGCCAGCATCAGGACGCCGGTGCAGTCGCCGGCCGCGTAGACGCCGCGGGCGGTGGTGCGCGATACCCGGTCGACCTGCACGAACCCGCCGTCGGTGAGCGACACGCCCGACTCGACGAGATTCATGTCGTCGGTGTTCGGCAGCGATCCGACCGCGAGCAGCGCGTGCGACCCCTCGACCTTCCGGCCGTCGGTGAGGGTCACCACGACCCCGTCGCCCTGCCGCTTCACCGACTCGGCCCGCGACTTGCTCAGCACGGTCAGACCGCGCCGCTTGAACACGTCCTCCAGCACCGCCGCCGCGTCGGCGTCCTCGCCCGGCAGCACCCGGTCCCGCGACGACACCAGGACGACGTCGCTCCCGAGCGCGTCGTACGCGCTGGCGAACTCGGCGCCGGTCACACCGGACCCGACCACGATCAGCCGCTCGGGCAGCTCGGAGAGCTCGTAGACCTGCTCCCAGGTCAGGATCCGCTCGCCGTCCGGCTCGGAGCCCTTCAGCACGCGAGGCCTTGCACCAGTGGCGATCAGCACCACATCGGCGTCCAGCCGCTCGTCTCCGGCCACGACCTTCTCCGGGCCGTCCAGCCGGCCCCGGCCCTGGATCACCCGGACCTTGTCCCGGTCCAGCCGGCGGCTGATGCCCGCCGACTGGGCGGCGGCCAGCGCCTTCACCCGTTTGTTGACGACGGAGAGATCGACACGCACGGAGTTCGCCGGATCGTCGTCCCCGTCGTCCAGCCGGACGCCGAGCTCGCCGGCCTCCTCGACCTCGGTCATCACTTCCGCCGTGGCGATCAGGGTCTTGCTCGGCACCGCGTCCGTGCGCACGCCGGAACCGCCGATCCCGTCGGAATCGACGACCGTCACCTCCGCCCCTAACTGGGCGGCCGCACTGGCCGCTTCGTACCCGCCTGGACCGCCTCCGATGATCACAACTCGCGCCACGGGAGGCCATTCTTCCGTATCCTCTGATTCCGTGACCCTGTACGCCGCGTTTGCGTCGAATCTGGACCCGAACCTGATGGCCGAGCGGTGCCCGTACTCGCCCCTGCGCGGGACCGGCTGGATCACCGGCTGGCGCCTCACCTTCGGCGGCGAGGAGCTCGGGTGGGAGGGCGCGATGGCGACCGTGGTCGAGGACCCGGCCGAGCCCACCAACCAGGTCTTCGTGGCGCTGTACGACATCCACCCCAAGGACGTCGAGCGGCTCGACGAGTGGGAGTGGATCGACCAGGGCGTCTACCGCAAGATCCAGGTCCGGGTGCAGACGCTGGACGGCGAGCAGCTGGCCTGGATGTACGTGCTGAACGCCTACGAGGGCGGCCTGCCGTCGGCCCGCTACCTGGGCATCCTGGCCGAGGCCGCCGAGGCGGCCGGCGCCCCCGACGACTACGTGGCAGACCTGCGGACCCGCCCGTGCCAGTCGTCGGGTCACTAGAGTGCCCATGTGAGCGATGATCTGAAGGCCGCCGCCGAAGCTTGGCTGAGCGAGGACCCCGACCCCGACACGCGCGCCGAGCTGCGGACGCTCCTGGACGCCGGGGCTCTGCCAGATTCCAACAGCGCCGCAGAGCTGGCCGACCGCTTCGCCGGCACCCTGGAGTTCGGTACGGCGGGCCTGCGCGGCGCCGTCGGCGCCGGGCCGAACCGGATGAACCGGGTCGTGGTGATCCGCGCCGCCGCCGGACTCGCGGCGTACCTGAAGGCGAAGGGCCTCACCGACGGCCCGGTCCTGATCGGGTACGACGCCCGCCACAAGTCCGACGTCTTCGCGCAGGACACCGCCGCGGTGATCCGGGGCGCCGGCCTGGACGCCGTCCTGCTGGACCGGCCGGCCCCGACACCGGTGGTCGCCTTCGGGATCAGGCATCTGCACGCGGTCGCCGGCGTGGTCGTGACCGCGTCCCACAATCCGCCGCAGGACAACGGCTACAAGGTCTACCTGGGGGACGGCTCGCAGATCGTGCCGCCGGCCGACGCCGAGATCGCGGCCGCCATCGCCGCGGTCGGCCCGCTGGCCGAGGTGCCGCGGGGCGACGACTGGCAGCTGGCCGGTGACGACCTGCTGGACGCGTACCTGGACCGGATCGCCGAGCTGGTGCCCGCCGACGCGCCGCGGGACCTGAACGTCGCCTACACGCCGCTGCACGGCGTCGGGCGGACCCTGGTCGAGGCAGCTGTCGCCCGGGCGGGGTTCGCCGTACCGCGGGTGGTCGCGTCGCAGGCCGACCCGGACCCGGACTTCCCGACCGTCTCGTTCCCGAACCCGGAGGAGCCGGGCGCGATCGACGCGGCGCTGGACCTGGCCCGCGAGATGAACGCAGACATCGCGGTGGCGAACGACCCGGACGCGGACCGCTGCGCGGTGGCGGTCCCGGATGCTGCGGCGGACGGGGGCTGGCGGATGCTTCGCGGCGACGAGCTGGGCAGCCTCCTCGGCGAGTTCCTGCTCCCGGGCTCAGCCGGCGTCGCCGCGTGCTCGATCGTGTCGTCGTCGTTGCTCGGCAAGATCGCGGCGTCGTACGGCGTCCGGTACGTCGAGACGCTGACCGGGTTCAAGTGGATCGGGCGGGTGCCGGACCTGGTGTTCGGCTACGAGGAGGCCCTCGGGTACTGCGTGGACCCGGCGGCCGTGAAGGACAAGGACGGCGTGTCGACGCTGGTCCGGGTGCTGCAGCTGGCGGCGCAAGCGAAGGCAGCGGGACGCACGCTGGTCGACCTGCTGGACGACCTTGCGGTCAAGCACGGGCTGCACGCGACCGACCAGCTGTCGGTGCGGGTCGACGACCTGTCGCTGATCGCGCAGGCGATGGACCGGCTGCGCGCGACACCGCCCACGACGCTCGGGTCGTACGCCGTCGAGCGGATCGACGACCTGAGCCAGGGGTCGGAGGCGCTGCCGCCGACTGACGGGCTGCGGTACACGCTGTCCGACGGCGCACGCGTGGTCGTGCGCCCGTCGGGTACGGAGCCCAAGCTGAAGTGCTACCTCGAGGTGGTCGTCCCGGTCACGACGGACGTCCCCTCGGCACGCGCTCAGGCGGCAACCGCGTTGGCAGCCGTCAAGACGGACCTGGCTGCCGCGGCAGGTATCTGACTCCGGAACACCTGGCGGGTGGTTCCGGGAGCCTCAGCGGGCTGCTGCGGCCGCTTCGGCCTGCTCGGCACGCAGAGAGCTCTGCAGCGAGGAGTGCAGGATGCGGAGCGTGCTGGTGGACTGCATCAGCGCGTCCCGCTCGTCCGGGTTCCGGTTCGCCAGCGCGGTGATGTCGTTGATGGCGGCCTCGATCCGGGCGATCCGGTCAGCGACCGTACCCTCCTGACTGCTGGCCTTACGGATCGCGTCGGACGTGACCGTCCAGATGTCCTCCTTGTCGTTGGTCCGCCGGGACATGTCCACCATCTGGCTCAGCGCGGCGAGGTCGTGATCGACCTGGGTGCGCTCCACCGGCACCGTGATCCCCACGGTCGCCTGCCGCAGCCGGGTGACGTGCCCGGACAGCTCCGACCAGGTGGACCGCCCGCTCTTGATCTTGTCCAGCACCTTCGCGTACTCGGTGTTGAACTCGTCGTAGTTCACTGTCCTTGACTCCTGCCGTTCGACGCTCGACTCAGAACTCTAGGGCGTGCGCACCCGAAACAAGTAACCACACAATCGCAGATCGTGCAGGTGTCGCCAAAACGAAACAGCCGCCCGGTACGCCAACGCGTACCGGGCGGCTGAGTTACGTGCTGCGAGTCGTCAGCTCACGTCGAATCAGGCGACGTAGGCGGACGAGGCGTTGAAGGTGTTGCAGTTGCCCGCGACGGTGTAGCTGTGCTTCGCGTTGAAGCCGGCGGTCACCCAGAACGCGTGGTTCTTCAGCGAACCGTGGTCCCGGACCCCGCCCGGCTGGTCGCCGCTGTTGGAGACGATCCAGTTGTACTGGGTCATGAAGCCGCCGCTGAACGGGTAGTTGCGCTTGTTCGCGCCGTCCACGGCACCGCCCAGGCAGGACGCCTGCAGCTCACGACGGCGGCTCTCCTCGAGCTGCGCGGCGTAGGTGCTGAAGGCGCGCTGACGCTGCCAGGACGCGCCCAGGATGCCGGTCAGCCACTGGACGTGGTGGCCGTACTCGTGGGACAGCGTGAAGGTGGCGTACGCCTGCGCGAACGTCGGGCTCTGGTTCCAGTAGTTGATGATCTGGTAGGCCGGGATGTAGATCCACGCCTTGCCGTTGTAACCGCAGAAGAACGCGGTGTCGGTGACGGCGCCGCAGTACGAGTTGACCGTCCGGCTGTTGTGGACGACCAGCGTCGGGGCGACCTTGTACGCCGCGCCGGCCTGCTTCAGCGGCAGGGCCCAGGACCCGTAGAGGCACTTGAACAGGTTGTTCTCGTACGCCACGACGCCGTTGAAGGTGCGCAGCGAGACGTTCAGCTGCTTGCAGCCCGACGACGGGATCGCGCCGGTCTTGTACAGACGGTTGTAGCGCACGACGTTCGTCAGCGACGACTTCGTGGTGAGGCCGTCACCAGCCGGCGGGTTGCCGATCGCGTACGCGACGCCGTCGACCGGCGCCGGGGTCGCGGCGACCGCCGTGGCGGCGGTGTTCGCGGTGTTCGCGGCGCTGGTGGCGCCAGAGTCCTGCGCAGCCTGGGCGTTCGGCATCACCGCGGCCGCGAAGCCGGCCAGGGCGCCGACCGTGGCCACGCCACGCAGGGTGTAGCGGGAGAGGTTGACCATGAGCTCCACTCTCGATGTGTGTCTGGGGACCTGTCGGACCAATCCTGAGGTGCACAGGGGTTCACTCGGGGCTGGACACGGGTTCGGACGCGGCGATTCGCGCCACAGTTCCACTCATCGGCCGACTTTTTCGCCCAGAAATCGCAGCTGGTCAGGCAGCATGCGCCGCCAGTAGCCGGGAGTGTGTACGCCGGCCTGTTGCCCGCCGGCCGCCTGCAGTTGTTCGCGGAGCTCCCGGGCGGCGTCGGCGAACGGGTCGTCACGCCCGCAGTCGATGCGGACGGCAACGTCCCGGAAACCGCTCGGCCGGTCGAACACCTGACTGCGCTCGAAGTCCGCGGCGTCGTCGAACGCGCCGGGCTGTACGTCGGCGTACGTCCGCCACAGCGCCGGGCTGAGCGCGCCGACCGCGACCGCCCGCGCGGACGGCCCGACCCGCCGCTGCCAGTAGTGCAGAGCGACCCACAGCAACGCGCCGTACCCGCCCATCGACCAGCCGAGGACGCCGAACCTGCTGGTCCGCAGGCCGCGCCTGGCCAGCAGGGGAAGGAATTCCTGGTCGAGCATGAACCCCGGATCGTTGCCGTCGGCGCGGCGGTGCCAGTAGCTGTCCCGGCCGCCGTCGACCGTCGCCAGCGCGAACGGCGGCGTCCCGGCCTGGACCGCCGCGGTCAGGTACCGGTCGATGCCGAGGTCGTTGACCGCGGAGGTGTGATCGCCGCCGCGGCCGTGCAGGACGAGGACGACGGGCAGCTCGGCCGCCGCGTCGTACCCGTGCGGATAGAGGATGCTGTAGCCGACCTTCGTCCGGCGGCCGAACGAGTCGAAGCTGCCGGACACCGCCGGGCCCGCGGGGACGTCGGGGACGACGCCGTCCGGACCGGTGAGGCCGAGCAGGTCGTGCACCCGTGCCCTGCCGGGGACGACCCCGGTCTCCAGGGCGGCGACCGCGGCGACTCCCGCCACCCCTGCCGCGACTCCGGTTCGCAGCAACGCCCGACGGGTGAGCACGCTCAGCGGACCACGGCCGCCACGACGGCGATCACGGCCAGCACTCCGAAGAGCGCCAGCTCCGGCACCGCCCAGGTGTTCTGGATCTCGCCGCCGGATGTCGCGGCGTACTGCTCCTGGTGGGTCTCGATGCGGTTCACGACGAACTCGGCCTTGGAGATCGAGCTCTCCGCGTTGGCTTTCCGACTGCCGACCCGCTGCTTGCGGAGGTCGCGCATGACCAGCTGGACGCCGGGGGCGCGGAACCGGCCGCCGTCGACGTGCACCCGGAGGATGTCGGTCACGTCGACGCCGGTCACCTTCGACCACGGGATCCGGTGGTCGCGCAGGTGGTTACGCAGCAGCACGTTCTCCGGGCTGAGGGTGACCGAGGGGCGGATCAGGCCGACGTAGGCCAGCACCATGAACATCCCGATGATCGCGGACACCATCAGGCCGGTCGTGGTCCGCCACTCCAGCAGCACGTCGAGCAGGCCGAGCGCGCCGATCACCAGCACGATGGCCCCGGTGATCCGGTTCGACGCGGACAGGTACTGCTCGCTCTCGGGCGATTTCGACTTCACCCGCACAAAGTAACCGGCCCGCGGTACCGGCACTAGGATCGGCACTAGACTCCCAGGGGTGACCACACTCGACAGCGGCGTCGACACACTGGCCGACGTGACCTCGTCCGAGGACCGGCTGCGCCGGTTCCTGCTCGGGCTGCCGGGCGTCGACCAGGTCGGCGCGGAGGCCCGCGCCGCCACCCTGAGCACCCGGTCGATCAAGACCACCGCGAAGCAGTACGCGCTGGACCTGGCGATCCGGATGATCGACCTGACCACGCTCGAAGGCCAGGACACCCCCGGCAAGGTGCGGGCCCTGTGCGCCAAGGCGAAGCGGCCCGACCCGTCCGACCCGTCGACCCCGCAGGTGGCCGCGGTCTGTGTGTACCCGGACCTGGTCGCCACCGCGAAGCGGGAGCTGAACGGCTCCGGGATCAACGTCGCGAGTGTCGCCACCGCCTTCCCCAGCGGGCGATCCAGCCTCGCGATCAAGATCCAGGACACCAAGGACGCGGTGGCGGCCGGCGCCGACGAGGTCGACATGGTGATCGACCGCGGCGCCTTCCTGTCGGGCCGCTACGGCATGGTGTTCGACGAGATCGCCGCGATCCGCGAGGCGGCCGGCGACGCGCACCTGAAGGTGATCCTGGAGACCGGTGAGCTGGTCACCTACGACAACGTCCGGCGGGCGTCCTGGCTGGCGATGCTGGCCGGTGCGGACTTCATCAAGACCTCCACCGGCAAGGTGTCCCCCGCGGCCACGTTGCCGGTCACCCTGGTGATGCTGGAGGCGGTCCGCGACTACCACGAGACCACCGGCCTGCACATCGGCGTCAAGCCGGCCGGCGGGATCCGGACCGCGAAGGACGCGATCAAGTACCTGGTCACGGTCAACGAGACGGCCGGACCGGACTGGCTGGACCCGGAACTCTTCCGCTTCGGCGCCTCCAGCCTGCTGAACGACCTGCTGATGCAACGCACCAAGCTGGCCACCGGGCACTACCCGGGCCCCGACTACTTCACCTTGGACTGACAGGCATGAGCAGATTCGAGTACGCACCCGCGCCCGAGTCGCGCGCGATCGTGGACATCAAGTCGTCGTACGGGCTGTTCGTCAACGGCCAGTTCGTCGAGGCGACCGACGGCAAGCCGTTCAAGACCGTTTCGCCGGCCTCCGAGGAGGTCCTGGCCGAGGTCAGCGAGGCCGGTCCCGCCGACGTCGACAAGGCGGTTCGCGCCGCCCGCAAGGCGTTCGACAAGGTCTGGGGCCCGATGAGCGGCAGGGACCGGGCGAAGTACCTGTTCCGGATCGCCCGGCTGATCCAGGAGCGCTCGCGCGAGCTCGCGGTGCTGGAGTCGCTGGACAACGGCAAGCCGATCCGCGAGTCCCGCGACGTCGACATCCCGTTGGTGGCCGCGCACTTCTTCTACTACGCGGGCTGGGCCGACAAGCTCGAGTACGCCGGTGTCGGCGACGACCCGCGGCCGTGGGGCGTTGCCGGTCAGGTGATCCCGTGGAACTTCCCGATGCTGATGCTGGCCTGGAAGATCGCGCCCGCGCTGGCGGCCGGCAACACCGTCGTGCTGAAGCCGGCCGAGACCACACCGCTGACCGCGCTGGCGTTCGCGGAGATCTGTCAGCAGGCCGACCTGCCGCCGGGCGTGGTGAACATCGTCACCGGCGCCGGCCGCACCGGTCAGGCCCTGGTTGAGCACCCGGATGTCGACAAGGTCGCGTTCACCGGCTCCACCGAGGTCGGCCGGGCGATCGCCAAGTCGGTGGCCGGCACGCACAAGGCCGTGACTCTGGAGCTCGGCGGCAAGGCTGCGAACATCGTCTTCGAGGACGCGCCGATCGACCAGACGATCGAGGGCATTGTCAACGGCATCTTCTTCAACCAGGGCCACGTCTGCTGCGCGGGTTCGCGGCTGCTGGTCCAGGAGAGCGTGTACGACGAGGTGCTCGGCCGGCTGAAGTGCCGGATGGAGACGCTGCGGGTCGGCGACCCGCTGGACAAGAACACCGACATCGGCGCGATCAACTCGGCGGCCCAGCTGGCGAAGATCCGCGAACTGTCGCAGATCGGCGAGGACGAGGGCGCCGAGCGCTGGTCGCCGGAGTGCGAGCTGCCGGCCAACGGCTACTGGTTCCCGCCGACGGTGTTCACCGGCGTCTCGCAGGCGCACCGAATCGCCCGCGAGGAGATCTTCGGCCCGGTGCTGTCGGTGCTGACCTTCCGCACCCCGGCCGAGGCGGTCGAGAAGGCGAACAACACCCCGTTCGGGCTGTCCGCCGGGATCTGGACCGAGAAGGGCTCCCGGATCCTCTGGATGGCCAACCAGCTGCGCGCCGGCGTGGTCTGGGCGAACACGTTCAACCGCTTCGACCCGGCGTCGCCGTTCGGCGGCTACAAGGAGTCGGGCTACGGCCGCGAGGGCGGTCGCCACGGTCTGGAGGCCTACCTTGCCCACTGAGACTCAGCGGCTCGAAGTGCGTAAGACCTACAAGCTGTACATCGGCGGCGGCTTCCCGCGCAGCGAATCCGGCCGGTCCTACGTCGTGTCCAATGCCAAGGGCAAGTTCCTCGCCAACGCGTCGCAGGCCTCCCGGAAGGACGCTCGCGACGCCGTGGTGGCGGCCCGCAAGGCGTTCGGCGGCTGGCACGCGCGGACGGCGTACAACCGCGGTCAGGTGCTGTACCGGATCGCCGAGGTGATGGAGGGCCGGCACCAGCAGTTCAGTGCCGAGGTCTCCGCGTCCGAAGGGTTGTCGATCTCCAAGGCCCGCGCGGTCGTGGACGCGGCGATCGACCGCTGGGTCTGGTACGCGGGCTGGGCCGACAAGCTCGCCCAGGTGGTCGGCTCCAGCAACCCGGTGGCCGGGCCGTACTTCGACTTCTCGTTGCCCGAGGCAACCGGCGTGGTCGCGGTGCTCGCGCCGCAGGACTCCAGCCTGCTCGGTCTGACCAGTGTGATCGCGCCCGCGATCGTGTCCGGCAACACGGTCGTCGCGGTCTCGTCGTTCGAGCGGCCGCTGCCGGCCGTGACGCTGGGCGAGGTGATGGCGACCTCCGACGTACCGGGCGGCGTGGTCAACATCCTCACCGGGTCGGCGTCCGAGATCGGGCCGTGGCTGGCGTCGCACCAGGACGTGAACGCGATCGACCTGTGCGGCATCGAGTCCGAGGACGAGGCCCGCGACCTGGAGATCGCCGCGGCCGGCAACCTCAAGCGGGTACGCCGTCCCGCCGAGGAGGACTGGACCGCGGACCAGGGCCTGTCGCGCCTCACGCAGTACCTCGAGCTGAAGACCGTCTGGCACCCGATCGGAGTCTGAGTGCTGAAGCGTGGTGACCGGGTCGCGATCGTCTCGCCGTCCGGAGGGTTGCCGGAGATCTTCCCGGGTCCGTTCGAACTCGGTCTGCGCCGGATGCGGGAGGACTTCGGGCTCGACCCAGTCGAGTACCCGACCACCCGGAAGCTGCGGACCTCCCCCGCGGAGCGCGCCGCCGACCTGCACGCGGCCTGGTCGGACCCGTCGATCCGTGCGGTCTTCGCATCGATCGGCGGCTCCGACCAGCTCACCGTGCTGAAGCATCTGGACCCGGCGGTCTTCGCGGCCGATCCCAAGCCGTTCTTCGGCTACAGCGACAACACCAACCTGCTGAACTTCCTGTATTCGCTGGGCCTGCCGGGCTACTACGGCGGCAGCGTCATGGTGCAGTTCGGCCGCGGCGGCGCGATGCACCCGGACACCGAACGGGCGTTGCGTGCGGCGATCTTCGGCGGCGGCGAGTTCGAGCTGACACCTGCCGCGGGCTGGACCGACGTCGACCACGACTGGAGTGTCCCGGCGAACCTCGAGACCGAGCCGCCGTTGTTCCCCGGCACCGGCTGGACCTGGAGCGGCACGCGCGAGGTGACCGGGAAGCTCTGGGGCGGCTGCATCGAGATTCTCGACTGGCAACTCGCCGCGAACCGCTGGATGCTGCCCACCGAGTCGTACGGCGGGGTGCTGTTCGGTGAGACCAGCGAGGAGCTGCCGTCGTCGGAGCACGTCTACTGGATGCTCCGCAACCTCGGCGAGCGCGGCCTGCTGGAACGCTTCGACGCGGTGCTCTGGGGGCGCCCGAAATCCCGGGCGCTGGATCGGACGATGACGCCGGAGCAGTCGGTCGCGTACGTCGCCGACCAGTACATCGCCGTCGACCGCGCACTCGCGGAGTACAACCCGGACGCGGTGGTCGTGAAGGGCCTCGACATCGGTCACACCGACCCGATGCTCGTCCTCCCGTACGGCGGACCCGTGCGCGTCGACCCGGCCGCGCAGCGGATCACGGTCACCTACTGACTACCGCACTGCTGTGCGGGTCAGAGCCGGGTTCGGGTCCGGGTAGCAGGCGACCGGTGCGGATGTGGTGACGAACTTCCACTTGATCTTGGCCTGCAAGGTGAGGCCGGGATCGTCGTAGCTGGTTCCCTTGAGCTTGGTCTCGATGGTGGTGCCGGCGCGGCCGGATTTCAGGCGGACGCTCAGCGCCGGGAGTTCGTAGCTCGCGCCGCCCGGGATCGGACCGGCGACCTTGACGACCGCGGTGTTTCCCTCGAGCTGCACAGTGGGAGTGGAGTTGAGGCCGGAGCCGCCGGTGAGGCGGGCGCTGAGGTAGGACGAGTTCGCCGGCACCGGGATGCGCAGCACGAGGTCGCGGACCTCCTTCAGCTTGAAGCCCTTCACCTCGCTCGGGAGCGTGCCGGGTTGCAGGTGGACGGCGACGGTGAAGCGCGAGTTGGCAGGGACGACGGCCGGCGCCAGTGCGTCGACGGCCTGCCGCAGCGAGACGGTGTGCCGGCCGAACTTGGTATCGGCGCGACAGGCATAAGTGGCGACAGGCGGCGCTGCCGGGGTCAACAAGGCAAGAGTCACCGCAATACTGCAGTAAGTAGCCATACGACTACTCTATGCAGTCACATCCCGAAGAGGAACCATCCGCCGACGCCTGCCGCGACGAACACCACGGGCAGCGCGAGGAGGAACCACGCGCGCCGCCGGCGCCGTCGCCGGACCGGCGGGTCGGCCGCGACGGTCGTATCGGTCGTGTCGATGGCGTCGTCGGTGATCGTGGTCCGCTCGGAGGCCCGCAACGGCGCCTCCTGCTCCAGCCGGTACGCCTCCGCCTCCAGGCGCTCGGCCAGCGTGTCCGCGCGCTCCCAGCGGTCCGTCACGCGGTAGGCCAGCGTCCGCGCGAAAATGTCGTCGAGCTGCCCGACCGACTCGTGCAGCATCGGGCGCAGGCTCGGCGGCGGCAGGTCCGGGTCACGGTTCAGCACGTCGCCGATCGAGCCGGCGGAGTACGGCGGATGGCCGGTGACCAGTGCGTACGTGACCGCGCCGACCGCGTAGATGTCCGCGCGCTCGTCGAATCCGCCGTCACCGCGGCCCTGCTCGGGCGCCATGTACGACGGGGTACCGACGGCCTGGGTGAGTCCGGACGCCTCGGCGGCCCGTTTCGCCAGGCCCAGGTCGGCGAGCACGATCCGGTGCGTGCCGCCGCCGGACTCGTCACCCGGCCGGAGCAGCAGGTTCGCCGGGGTGACGTCGCGGTGCACGACCCCCTCACTGTGCAATGCGGCCACCGCGCGCGCCAGGTCCGCGCCCCACCAGAGCGCGTCCACCGCGTCGAGCGGCCCGCGCTTCAGGACATCCCCGATGGTGCCGCCGCCGACGTAGTCCATCACGAAGTACGGACGGCCGTCCGGCAGCTTGCCGAGGTCGAACACCCGGACCACGCGGTCGCTGGAGATCCGCCGCATCAGCCGCGCCTCGGACAGGAAGCGCTCGCGGACGTCGGCGCGCGACGCCCAGTTGTCCGCGAGCACCTTGACGGCGACGTCGACGTCCAGGTCGTCGTCGTAACCGCGCCAGACGGTGGCGAACGCGCCCGCGCCGATCTTGTCCCGTAACCGGTACCGCCCGATGACATCCATCCCGGCTATTGTCGGCTACAAACCAGTTCAAGAGGGGGAGCATGACGGTATTAATGCCACGCCTCCGGCGCGGCGGGTCATGGGGCTGGAACTCCCGGTCTTCCCTCGTCGCTCCGGTCGCTTCGCTCCCTGCGCTCCTCAGTCCAGACCGGGAGGCCCCATGACCGAGGAGTTGGAAGAACTCGCGGCTCGGGCTGCGGCCGGGGACCAGACGGTGCTTCCACAACTTCTTCAGGCCATCCGGCCGCAGGTGCAGCGCCGGGTGGCCAAGTTCCTGCCGTACCGGGAGGACGCCGAGGAGGCGGTCCAGGACACCCTGCTGCAGGTCGCGAACAAGGTGCACACCTTCAAGGGCACCGGCAGCTTCGCGGGCTGGGTGACGATCGTGGCCACCAACCAGGCGCGGCAGACCTACCGGTCGCTGAAGCGCCGCTCGGTCGAGCAGTCCGCCGAGGTGCTGCCGGAATCGGTCGACCCGCGAACCACCTCCGTCATCGCCGGTTCGCGGCTCGACCTCCTCGAGGCGCTGGAGGCCCTCGAGTCGAGTCACCCGCAGCTCGTCCAGCCGCTCGTCCTGCGCGACCTCGGCGCGCTGTCGTACGCCGAGATCGCCGATGAGCTGGACGTTCCGCTCGGCACCGTGAAGGCCCGGATCCACCAGGCCCGCAAGGCCGTCGCGGAACGTCTCACCGTCCGCTGACTCAGCCGAAGGTACGCCGTACCTCGACGGCGCGGCGCAGGTCGTCGAGGAAGTCCGCGGTCTGACGGCGGATGCCGGACACCACGGCCTCGTCCGCGATCAGGGCCTCGGCCGGCGCGATCAGCTCCGGGTCGACGCTGAAGCGCGGCGCGACGCGGTGAGCGGTGAGCCCGAGGACCATGCCGGACCGGATCTCGCCGGTGTGCGCGATGTCGGTGAAGTAGCGGCGCTCGTACGGCGCTGTCGCGGCGGCCTGGATCGGGTGCCAGAAACCCTCCGCCGCGGCGAGGAGTTCCTTCACGCCGACGGTCGGGTCGGTCATGATCCGAGTCCAGGCCGCCTCCTTGCCGTCGGGCAGCGCGGCGCGGCAGCGGGCCGCCTGGTTCACGCCTTCGGTGGAGCGGTCGCGTGCCAGTTCGGCGTCGATCTCCGCGGCGCCGTACGCCCCGAGCCGCACCAGCCGCAGGACGATCGCCCAGCGCAGGTCCGCGTCGATCTCCAACCCGTCCGGGCCGGCGGTGCCCTGCAACCAGGAGGTCAGCAGGCCGGCGTCGTCCGTGCTCGCGATCAGGCCCCGCACGGTCACCAGTTGCAGGCTGCTCCCCGGCGCGGTCCGCGCCAGCTTGTCGCGCAACGCGTCGGCCGCCACGCCGTGGTACTCGTCGTAGTCCAGGTACCGCCCGAGCAGCCGGTTCTCGAGCCACTGCACGAGAGATCCGACCGCGATATCGCTCGTCTCCTGCGGAAGCACCGCCACGAACAACTCGAGCGCCCGCCGCGGATCCAGCTCCGCATCCGCGACCGAGTCCCGCACCGAGTTCCACACCACCGCCCGCGTGGTCCCGTCGCCGATCGTCGGCAGCACCACCGGCAGATTGGCCAGACTGGTCGCGTCGAGCCGGATCTTCGCCCAGGTGTCGTCCTCGGCGTCCGGCACGACCACGGCGGCATCGTTGCCTATCGCAACTTCGACCGAGTCCTGGTCGAGAACCACGTCGACCGGGGTCCCCGATCCGTCCGCGGCGTACCCGCCGACGCTCAGCTTGTGCAACCGCCGCGACTCGTCCGGGCTCGAACGGTGCAGTACGGCCCCGGCCGCCGTCCGCTCGGCGGAAATCGTGTCCAGCCCGGACGTCCGCAACCATTGGCCGGACCAAGCATCCAGGTCGCGCGCTCCCGCCTCGGTGAGCTTGTCGATGAACTCGGCCAGATCCGCGTTCCCGTACTCGTGCGCCTCCAGATGCGCGTTCACCCCCTTGAGGAACACGTCGTCACCCAGGTATTTGGCGAGCTGCTTCAGCACCGCCGCGCCCTTCGCGTAGGAGATCCCGTCGAAGTCGTCGAGCGACTGCCGCGCATCCTTCAGACTGTCCGGCGCCACGGGATGGGTGGAGCTGGTCTGGTCCGTGTGCAGCCCCCACCACTTCCGCACGAACGCGAAGTCGGTCCAGTTGCCGGCGTAGCTGGTCGCGTCCTCCGACACCCGGTGCGCCATGTACTCGGCGAACGACTCGTTCAGCCACATGTCGTTCCACCACTTCATCGTGACCAGGTCGCCGAACCACATGTGCGCCATCTCGTGCACGACGATCCGGGCCCGGGTACTGCGCTCCGCCTCGGTCGCCTGCCCGCGGTACACCAGGCCGTCCGCGAACGTCACGCACCCGGGGTTCTCCATCGCGCCGAGGTTGAAGTCCGGCACGAACGCCTGCCAGTACTCGCCGAACGGGTACCGCTGCCGGAACAGCCGGTGATACTCGTCGAACGCCTCGCGCGTCGTCCGGAACAGGTCCTCCGCGTCGCGCTCGAGGTGCTCCTTCAACGACTGCCGGCAGGCGAGGCCGAGCGGGATCCCGTCGTGCTCGGAGCGGATCTGGTGGTACGGCCCGGCCACGACCGTGACGAAGTACGTCGACAGCGGCTTGGTCTCGGCGAGCGCCCACTCGCCGGGCGCGGTGCGGGTGGCGGCGCCGTTCCCGAGGACCACCCAGTCCTCGGGGCACTTCACGGTCACGGTGTACGGCGCTTTGAGGTCGGGCTGGTCGAAGCACGGGAAGTACCGCGGCGCGGACTCGAGTGAGGACATGCCGTACGTGTAGACGCGGCCGTCCGCGGCATCGACGGACCGGACGAGGCCCTCGCCGTCGGCGGAGTACTTCATCTCGGCGGTGACCACGAGCTCGTTCTCCGCCCGGAGATCGCTCAACGGATACCGGCCGCCGTCCAGCAGCAGCGGGTCCAGGACCTGCCCGTTGAGCTCGACGCCGAGCAGCCGCTCGGGTTTCACGTCCACCCAGCTGCCGGCGCTCGTCGCCCCGAACCGGATCCGGCTGGTCGTCACGAACGTGTCCCCGGCACCGGTCAGGTCGAACGCGATCTCGTACGACCGTAGGGCAAGGTCTGCCGCCCGTTGCCGGGCCTCTTCAACTGTCAGCGCGCGCATGCACAGCACGCTATCCCGCCGCGCCGGTCGCCTTCCGCCGCGCGGTGTCTGCTGCCAGCGAAGCGACCGCGCGGATCTGCTCGTCCGTCGCCCGCTCCAGCAGTCCCGAGAGCAGTTCGGCGTCGTCGGGCTCGGCCAACGTCGTCAGGACATTCAGGGCGCTCAGGTGGTCGAAGCCGGCCTTGATGTCCTCGCTCGCCTCCACCGGCGGCCGGGACAGGATCTCGAGCGCCACCTGGCGGACGTCGCCGGCCAGCGGTTCGAGCGGGTTGCCGCCGCTCAACCGCGTGTACGCCGCGGCCACCTGGTACATGTTCAGCGCCCGGCAGACGGTCGGCACGTTGGGGCTGTGCAGCAACGCGTCGAACGCCTGCAGGGGGATGCCGACCTCGTCCGCGCTCATGCCTGAAGGCTAGTCGGCGGGCTCGGGCGAGAAGAACCGCAGTACCTTCTCGCCGGCGTCCGGGCCGGTCAGCAGCTCGGCGGCCGCCGCCGAGCGGCGGGCGGTCTCGGCGGCGCGAGCGAACATGGCCGGCTCGTACTCGTCGAGCGCCGCCTCCACGTCACCTGGGTGCGCCGCGATGGCCCGGGCGAGTTCGGCGCCGTCGAGCATGGCGTGATTCGCCCCCTCGCCGACCGGTGGCATCAGATGGGCGGCGTCACCGAGCAGCGTGACGCCTGGCCGGCGCGGCCACGTCAGACCGATCGGCAGGACGGACAGCGGACGCACCACGAACGGCTCGTCGCACGCAGCGAGCAGTCGCTGGAACTGCGGCGCCCAACCGTCGAGCAGTTCGCCGACCGCGGGCGGATCGAAGTCGGGCGGGCCCTGCAGCGAGACCCCGACCGTGATGGTGCCGTTCCCGTTGCGTTGCGCGGCCAGCCGCCGATCCGGCCCGAAGGCCCAGAAGTTGCCCCGGCCGACCATGGCCGCCAGCTCGGGCTGGGTGCGGTCGGCGTCGTGGATCGCGCTCAGGATCGAGATGCTGCCGGTGTGCTCGGGCCGGACGTCGGTCAGCAGCGGGCGGACACGCGAGTTGGCGCCGTCGGCACCGACGAGCAGGTCGCAGGTCGCCGTACTGCCGTCGGCGAAGTGCAGGGTGTGGCCGTCGGCGTACTGGAACGCGCTCCCCCAGCGGACGGTGTCCGCCGGCAGCGATCGCAGCAGCAGATCCCGCAGGTCGGCACGGTCGATCTCCGGCCGCGCCATCGGCGCGTCGTCGGGGGTGTCTTCCTGGAGCAGCAGGGCACCCGTGAAGTCGAACATGCGCATGTCCTGCCCCTCGCGGCGGGCGTGGCGCAAGAACTCCTGCTCCAAACCGGCCGCGCGCAGGGCGGCCTGGCCGGTGTCGGTATGCAGGTCGAGCATGCTGCCCTGGTCGCGGGCGTCGCGCGAGGCGTCCCGCTCGTACACCACGGCTGCGACGCCGTGGACGTGCAGCACCCGGGCGAGCGTGAGCCCACCAGGACCCCCGCCGATGATCGCGATCATGCTTCTCCTCTCGATACGCCGTATGAGTCGATACACTGTATCGGCAGGGGCAGTGTATCGTTCACCGGGTGCCGAACGAATCCGTGATCTGGGAACGGCCGGAGCCTCCCGAGCGACAGGCCCCGAGCCCGCTCAGCCGGGAGCGGATCGTCCGCGCCGCCATCACGCTCGCGGACGCGGACGGCCTGGACGCCGTATCGCTGCGGAAGGTCGCCGCCGCGCTCGACGCCGGCCCGATGCGCCTGTACCGGTACGTCGACACCAAGGACGAGCTGCTCGCGCTGATGGCCGACGCGGTGTACGCCGAGATCCCGGCGCCCACCGGATCGACAGCGGGCGACGTCCTGCGCTCGATCGCCCACGGGGTCCGCGACGCCGCCCTACGGCATGAGTGGTTCGCAGACCTGCACGGCGGCCGGCCACACCTCGGTCCGGCAACCCTGGCCCACGCCGAGGCGTGCCATGCCGCGCTGCACGCATCCGGCGTGGACGACCTCGACGCCAGGGCCGGCGCGATGGAGACGCTGAGCGTCTACCTGGTCGGCGCCGTCCGCAAGGAAGTCGCGGAGCGTCGCGCCGAGCGGGCGAGCGGGCTGGACAAAGAGCAATGGCAGCACACGTTCGGGCCGTACCTCCAGCGGATGCTTGCCACCGGCCACTATCCGCGGCTGGGCGAGTCGGTGCGCGGCGCCCGGCACCTGACCGCGTCCGAGGTGTTCGAGCTCGGCCTGGACTACCTCGTCGAAGGCATGGCGTCGCGCTAGCCGTCGGCCGCCGCGTGCAGGTGGGACGCGAGCAGGTGGGTGGCTTCCGGTGCGTCGGCGGCGTAGCACAGCAGATGGGCCCGGCGTGACCAGGAATCCTGGAGCGGGCAGACTTCCGCGGCGGCCGTGGCGTTCACGGCTCGGCGCGGTACGACGGCGAGGCCGGCGCCGGCGGTGGCGAGCGTGATCAAGGCGTGCAGGGTCGGCACCAGCGTGCGGTAGCGCGGGGCCGGCGCGTGCGGGCCGAGGCGGTCGTCCATCCACTGGCTGAGCGGCGAGTGCCGGTCGAGACCGACGAGGGGATGCTCGGCCACCTCGGCGTACGCGATCGAGGCCCGGCCGGCGAGGATGCCGCCGGCCTGCCCGATCACCACCAGCGAGTCGTCGGCCAGCGGTTCGGTCCGGAGCTGGGTCGGCTCGTCGTCGAGGATCACGCCGAGATCCGCCTCACCGGCCGCGAGCAGCCGGACGCTGCGGATCGTCCGGCGCTCGCTCACGTTCACGTCGTACTCCGGATGGTCGCGGAGGAACGTGGCCAGTGCGAGCGGGACCAGCTGGTGCATCGCAGACCCGCCCGCAACCAGGCGGATCGGCGCCGCGCGCGACCCGGCGTACGACGCGACCGCGCCGTCCAGCCGGATCGTCTCGGCGAGCACCTCACGGGCGTGCCGGGCGAGCGTGGCGCCGGCGGGCGTGAGCCGGACGCCGCGTCGCTCGCGCACCAGCAGCGGTACGCCGGCCTGCGCTTCGAGTGCTCTGACCCGCGCACTGGCCGAAGGCAGACTGAGGTGCATCAGCCGCGCGCCGCCGGTGATCGAGCCTTCCGCCGCGACGTGGGTGAACAGCCGGAGATCGTCCAGGTCGTACCGCATGTCATTAGCCTACGTCTCAGGCTAAGGCTGGCTATGGGGATCGCGCATTGTGGAGTGCGCGCCGGACCCGGATCCTCGAAGGGTGCTGCTGATCCTCCTGGCCGGTGTCGCCGCCGGCGCGCTCAATGCCGTCGGCGGCGGCGGGAGCTTCGTGTTCGCGGCCGACGTACTCGCGCAGCCGCTGCACCTGGTCGCCCTGCTGGCGGGTGCGGTGCTCGGCCGGTACGGCGGAGCGCATGTCGTCCGGCGGCTGCCACCGACGATGCTCCGCGGGCTGGTCCTCGGTACGGCGGTCCTGATGACCGGTCTGTTCTTCGTCCGGGCGTTCGGATGAATCGTGCGCAGCTGGCCATGGCGTACCAGGCCTGCGAGGTCGCGGACCTGGCGGCCGCGGCGGTCGGGCTGGACGATCCGGTGGAGGCGGCGGCCCAGGCGGCGCGGGTCCTCGCGGCTGCTCGGCAGCTGGTCGCCGCCGCGGACCGGCTCGGCTCGTGCGAGCCGCCCGCGGATCCGCTGCAACGCTTCGCCTACGAGCACCCGGAGGAAGCCGCCGGGGACGTGGCCGACTGGGTCAGGCGCCGCCTGTAGACCGGCGACCGCTCGGCGACTGATGCGGGAGTTGCTCGCGCTCCTTGCGCAGATACAGGCCCGCTGCGGTCGACACGCTGGTGAGCAGCCAGACCGCGACCCCCGCGTCGTCGGTGACACCAATGATCGGCAGCAGGTCCGGCAGGATGTCGATGGGCGACACCAGATACACGAGCGCGAGCACCCACAGGAACGTCCGGCTCTTCGGCAGATCGGCGTACGTCCCCCGGCGGACGTCCCGGAGCAGCCGCGGCAGCGCCTTCGCCCGGTCGAACACAGTGCCGACCGGGACCGGCTCGCCGTTCGCGATCTTCCGCCGCCGGACAGCGCGCCGGCGCAGCACGCCCAGCGCACCGACCACGGCACCGATGACGAGCAGCCCGATCCCGACCGCGACGGCGGGCAGCCCGACGACGTCATCGTCGCGGACCAGCAACGTCAGCAGCCCGATCAGCCCGAGCACCGCACCGAAGTACACCATCAGCCCACTGTAGACGTCAGCGCGTGACGGACTACTGGTTGTAGGGCTGGGAGAGCAGCGGGCGGGTGTTGCCGAGGACCTGGGCGTAGTTGGCTCGGATCGCGGGCGCGTCGACGGTGATCGCGGGCTCGGGTTTGCCGACCGGAACCTGCCAGGTGGGCGGGGTGGCCGCGCCGGACAGGGCCCACGCCGCCTGCCGGGCGGCGCCGAGGGCGACGTACTCGGCCGGCTCCGGGAGGACGACCTCCGCGCCGAGCAGGGCCGGGGCGAGAGCCTGTACGGCGCGGGAGCGGGCGCCGCCGCCGAGGAGCAGGACGCGCTGCACCGGGAGGCCCTGGTCGCGGAGCGCGTCGACGGCGTCGGCGAGACCGCACAGCAGGCCCTCGACCGCGGCGCGGGCCATCGTCGCGGGCTGCATGGTCGCCCGGGTGAGGCCGTAGATCAGGCCGGTCGAGTGCGGCAGGTCCGGCGTCCGTTCGCCGTCCAGGAACGGCAGCAGGACCAGTCCGTCGCTGCCCGGCGAGCTGATCGCGGCCTCGTCGAAGGCCGGCAGCTCCAGGCCGAGCATCTGGGCGGTCGCGGACATCACGCGGGCCGCGTTGAGCGTGCAGACCAGCGGCAGGTACTCACCGGTAGCGTCCGCGAAGCCGGCCACGAGACCGGTCGGGTCCGCGGTCGGGTGGGCGGAGCGCGCGAACGCCGTGCCGCTGGTGCCGAGGGAGACCGCGACGTCGCCGGGCTGGAGGTCCAGGCCGAGCGCGGCCGCAGCGTTGTCACCGGTGCCGGCCGCGATCGCCGCACCGAAGGCCGTCTGCCCGACGATCTCCGCCGGGCCCGCCACGCGCGGAAGAGCCAGTTGGCGACCGAAGGCGAGCTCGACCAGATCGGTCCGGTAACTGTTGGTGGTCGGCGACCACCAACCGGTCCCGGAAGCATCCCCACGGTCCGTGGTGATCCCGTCGATCCCGGACCGGTCCGCCGCCAGCCGGTGCGTCATCCAGTCGTGCGGCAGCACGACCGCAGCAGCCCGCCGCACGGCCTCGCGCCGCAGAGCAGCATCCGCGCCGGCCTCGCGGGCGGCTTCGTCTCTGAGCCAGCGCAGTTTGGTGACGGTGAAAGACGGGACCGGGACGGAGCCGACGGCCTCGGCCCACGCCTGGGCGCCGCCGAGCTCGGCGATCAGTTCCGTGGTGGCGTCGGCGGAGCTGGTGTCGTTCCACAGGACGGCCGGGTGGACGACCTCACCGGCTTCGTCGAGCAGGACCATGCCGTGCTGCTGGCCGCCGATCGCGATCGCCTCGACCCCGTCGAGCAGCCCGTCGGACGCGATCTCCCACGCGTTCCACCACTCGGCCGGGTCGACCTGGGTGGCGTCCGGGTGCGGCGCCCGCCCCTCGCGGACGACCTCTCCGGTCTCGGCGTCGCACACCAGAACCTTGGTGGCCTGGGTGGAGCAGTCCACCCCGGCCACCAGCCTCAGCTCAGTCATGGATCACAGACTAGAGCGCTTCCACCGTCGCCCGCGCACCGATCTCGTGCAGCGATCGCAGCGCGGCCTTGTACGGCGTCACGAACCGCTCGTCCGACGCCAGGTCGCCGAACAGGTCCGGATCCGCGATGAACACCAGCGGATCCTCCCGGTTGTGCTGCGCCCGGTCGACCAGCTTGTCGCGCAGCCGGTCGACGACCTCGATCGGCTGCCCCTGCTCGTCGACGCCCTCGGCGTACCGGGCCCAGGACGCGACCACGAGCACCGACCGTTTGATCTCCCGGCCCGCCGCCAGCTGCTCGCGCACCACCGGCAGCAGCCACTTCGGGATCCGGTCCGAGCTCTCCGCACACAGCCGCGCCAGGGTGTCGCGCACCTCGGGGTTCGCGAAGCGCTCGATCAGCTGGTGCTTGTAGCGGTCGAGGTCGACCCCGGGCACCGGCGGCAGCGTCGGCGTCCCTTCGTGGTCCATGTAGCCGAGCAGGAAGTCGACGTACAGCTTGTCCTGGCACACCTCGTGCGCGTACCGGTAGCCGTCCAGGTAGCCGAGGTAGCACAGCGCCTGATGCGAGGCGTTCAGGAGTCGCAGCTTCATGAACTCGTACGGCTCGACGTCCTCGACGATCTGGACGCCGACGTCCTCGTACGGCGGCCGCACGCCGCCGAAGTCGTCCTCGAGCACCCACTGCGTGAACGGCTCGCACACCACCGGCCAGCCGTCCTCGATCCCGAACCGCTCGGCCAGCGCCGCCCGGTCCGCGTCGGCGGTGACCGGCGTGATCCGGTCGACCATGCAGTTCGGGAACCGCACCTCGTTCTCCAGGAAGTCCGCTGTCGACGGATCCTTCAGCCGCGCGAACGCGGCGATCATCTTGCGCGCGACGTGCCCGTTGCCGGGGATGTTGTCGCACGACATCACGGTGAACGGCGGTACGCCGGCCTCCCGGCGCCGACGCAGCGCCTCGACGATGAACCCGAACGCGCTGCCGGGCGTCGCCCCCGGCTCCAGGTCGGCCTCCAGCCCCGCGGTGTCGAGCTCTCCGGTCACCTGGTTGACGTGGTACCCGCCCTCGGTGATCGTCAGCGACACGATCCGGGTCGCCGGATCCACCATCCGCGCCAGCACGGCTTCCGGATCGTCCGGCGCGAACAGGTACCCCACGATCGACCCGACCACCCGAGGCTCGAGGGTCCCGTCCGGATGCTTGACGACCAGTGTGTAGAGACAGTCCTGGGCGGCCATCACCTCGGCCATCCGCCGGTCGTTCGGCAGCACCCCGACGCCGACGATCCCCCAGTCCAGCGCCTTCCCTTCGGTCATCAGCCGATCCAGGTACATCGCCTGGTGCGCGCGATGGAATCCACCGACCCCGAAGTGCACGATCCCGGGCGTCACCGCCGTACGGTCGTAGCAGGGCACCGGAACGTCGTTGCCCACGGCATCGAGACCGGCAGCAGCCAGTGCGGTCACTTGACCGCCCCCAGCGACAGACCCTGGACGAGCTTGTCCTGGGCGGCGAACCCGGCGATCAGCACCGGCAGCGACACCACGATGGACGCGGCACAGACTTTGGCGAGGAACAATCCTTGGCTGGTCACGAACCCAGTCAAGAACACTGGCGCCGTCTGCGCCACCGTGCCGGTCAGCACGCGGGCGAACAGCAGCTCGTTCCAGCTGAAGATGAAGCAGATCAGCGCCGCCGACGCGATTCCCGGCGTGACCACCGGCGCCACCACGGACCGCAGCGTCCGGGTCAGCGACGCGCCGTCGACCGAGGCCGCCTCGAGGATCTCCACCGGCACCTCGGACAGGAAGCTGCGCAGCATCCAGACCGCGATCGGCAGGTTCATCGAGGTGTAGAGGATGATCAGCAGCCAGATGTTGTCCAGGAAGTGGACCGACTGCGCGAACAAGTAGATCGGCAGCAGGCCGGCCACCACCGGCAGCATCTTCGTGGACAGGAAGAAGAACAGCACGTCGGTCCACTTCTTCACCGGCCGGATCGACAGCGCGTACGCCGCCGGGAACGCGAGCAGGATGACCAGCGCCGTGGACAGGATGCTCGCGGTCAGCGAGTTCAGGATCGACGGCCACGGCCCGGTGTCGAAGAACGCCCGGTAGCCGTCCAGGGTCAGCGGCGCCGCCACGTCCGGCGGGTTCTTCGCCGCGTCTTCCTCGGAGTGGAACGACGTCAGCAGCATCCACAGCACCGGCAGCACGAACAGGATGCCCACGATCCAGGCCAGCCCGCTCAAGGCCCAGCCGCCGCCACGGCGCTGATGCCCTTTCACGATCGTGATCTGTCCACTACTCATCGACCGGTCTCCTCTCGGAACAGCGTGGACACCGACCGGAGCGCGAGCGTCGCGATCACGATCGTGCCGATCACCACGATGACGCCCGCCGCCGAGGCGCGGCCGTAGTCGTGCGCGGTGTAGAACGTCTGGTAGATCGTGTACGGCAGGTTCGCCGTACCGAGACCGCCGGACGTGATCGTGAAGACCGCGTCGAAGTTCTGCACGACGTAGATCGAGCCGAGCAGCGCGGACAGCTCCAGGTACTGCCGCAGGTGCGGCAGCGTCATGTAGCGGAAGATCTCCCACTGGTTCGCGCCGTCGATCCCGGCCGCCTCGATCACGTCCAGCGGCCGGCTCTGCAGCCCGGCCAGCAGGATCAGCATCATGAACGGCGTCCACTGCCAGACCAGCGCGAAGATGATCGACCACAGCGGCTGGTTGCTGATCCAGTCCGGCTGCGGCGCGTTCTCGCCGAACAACCACTTCAGCACGCCGTTGAACAGGCCGTACGTCGGGTTGTAGAGCGCGTGCTTCCACAGCAGCGCGGCGGCCACCGGGACGACGAGGAACGGCGTGATCATCATCGTCCGGACCGCGCCCCGGCCGCGGAACCTGCGGTCCAGCAGCAGCGCGATCGCCAGGCCCAGCGCGAGACTGAGCAGGACCACGCCCGCGGTGAGCACGATCGTCACCCAGATCGCGTGCCGGGTGTTCGCGTCGGTCAGCACCCGGCGGAAGTTGTCGACCCCGGCGAACCCGCGCTCGTCGGGGTAGTACGCGTTCCAGTCCATGAAGGACACGACGATCGTGACCACGAACGGCAGCTGCGTCACGATGATCATGAACACCAGCGCGGGCAGCAACGGGCCGCGCCGGGCCCAGTCGCCGGTCTTGCGCAGCATCGTGCCCTCGGAGCCGGGTGGCGCGGCGCGGCGCGCGGGCTTCACCGCGGTGTCAGGCTTGGCGTCGACGGACATTGGCCCCACCCCTCACTTCGCTTGCCGCGAGCGGTACCGCTCGGCGACGTCGTCGGCGAGCTCCTGCCCGCGTTTCAGTGCCTCGTCGACGCTCATCCGCCCGGCGATCGCCGAGCTCACGTCCTGGCTGACCTGGGTGCCGAGGTCCGGGAACTCCGGGATGTCGACGAACTGGATCCCCGGCGCCGGCCGCGGCTGGACGCCCGGGTCGGTCGGGTCCGCGTTCTCGATCGCGCTCTTGGTCGGCTCCGCGAACGCCGCGGCCTCCTTGACGTACTCCGGGATCTCGTACGTCGACGCGCGCTTGCCGGCCGGAACGTTGGACCAGCCAACCTTCTCGCCGACGAGCTTCTCGTAGTCCTTGCCGGACGCCCAGGAGATGAACTTCCAGGCGTTGTCCTTCTTCTTCGAGGCCTCCTGGATGCCCCAGGCCCACGCGTACAGCCAGCCGGAGCTGTCGGTTTTCACGACCGGCGCCGGCGCATAGCCCATCTTGCCCTTCACCGGCGAGTTCGGCGCCTCGAGCGAACCGGCCGCCGACGTCGCGTCGTACCACATCGCGACGTTGCTCTGGATGGTGTTGTTCAGGCACTCGGTGAAGCCGGCCTGCGGCGCGCCGGCCTCGCCGTGCGCGCGGACCAGGTCGACGTAGAACTTGGTCGCCTCGGTGAACTCCGGCGCGTCGACCTTGGCCTGCCAGTCCTGGGTGAACCAGGTGCCGCCGAAGGTGTTCACGACCGTGGTGAGCGGGGCGAACAGCTGGCCCCAGCCGGGCTGGCCGCGCAGGCAGATGCCGCGCATCCCCGGCTGCGCGTTGTCGACCTTGGCCGCGATGTCCGCGACCTCCTGCCAGGTCGGCTTCGCCGGCATCGTCACGCCCTTGGCCGCCAGGACGTCCCTGCGGTACATCAGGAACGACGACTCGCCGTAGAACGGCTCGCCGTAGATCTTGCCGTCCTCCGCGGTCATCGACTGGGTCATCGGCTTGAGCACGTCGTCCTGGTCGAACGACGCGTCCTGGCCGATGTAGTCCGACAACGGCGCGATCCACTTGCTCTTGGCGTAGATCGGGATCTCGAAGTTGCTGACCGACGCCACGTCGTACTGACCGGCCTGGCTGGAGAACTCCTGGCTGATCTTGTCCCGGACGTCGTTCTCCGGCAGCACGGTGAAGTTCACCTTGATGCCGGTCTGCTTGGTGAAGTTGTCGGCGGTGAGCTTCTGCAGATCGACCATCTGCGGGTTGTTCACCATCAGGACGTTGATGCTGTCCTCACCACCGCCGCCGGCTCCGCCTCCCCAGCCCGCACAGCCGCTGACCGCGGTCACCAGGACCGCGACCCCGGCCGCTCCGATGCGTTTGCGCCTACTCAGCACATCTGCCTCCGCTCATTTGAGCACGCCTCCGCTCACACAATGAGTGAACCGGGAAGGGGCTTGACCTGTCAAGGGTCTGTGCAACACTTGGGGACACGTGTGCTCATATGAGCGGGCTAGGGATGGGGGAGCGTTGATGGAGACGTTCGGGCCGGCACAGCTGGTGCTGACGGCGTCGATCGCGCGGCGGTACTACGTCGACGGGCGGTCGAAGGTGGAGATCGCGGACGAGTTCCGGCTCAGCCGGTTCAAAGTCGCGCGCTTGCTCGACCAGGCGCGCAGCAGTGGGCTGGTGCGGATCGAGATCAGCCACCCCGGCGCGATCGACCTCGATCTGTCGGCGCGGCTGCAGGAAGCCCTCGGGCTGCGCCGCGCGATCGTCGTGGACACCCCCGAGGTCGACGAGCCCGCACTCCGTACCCAGCTGGGCAAGGCGGCGGCCGACCTGCTCACCGAGATCGTGACGCCCGAGGACGTGCTCGGGCTGGCGTGGGCGCGGGCGGTGACCGCGATGACCGAGCAGCTGACATCGCTCGCGCCGGTGCCCGTCGTCCAGCTGACGGGGGCGCTGACCCGCCCGGACGTCGAGGCGAACTCGGTCGAGCTCGTCCGGCACACCGCCCGGCTGTCGGGCGGACCGGCGTACCTGTTCTACGCGCCGCTCGTCGTGCCCGACGCCGCGACGGCGCGGGCATTGCGGCAGCAGCCCGAGGTCGCGGAGGCGATCAGCCATTTCGACTCGGTGTCGAAGGCGGTCGTCGGGCTCGGGTCGTGGGCCGCCGGGCAGTCGACGCTGTACGACGCGATGGACGCGAAGGCCTGTGAACAGTTGCAGCGCCGCGGCGTCGTGGCGGACATCTCCGGCGTCTTCGTGGACGCGGACGGCGCACCGGTGCAGAGCCGGGTGACCGACCGGGTGATCGCCATCAACGCCGAGCAGATGGACAAGATCGACGAGGTGATCGCGATCCCTTACGGCCTGGCCAAGGTCGCGGCGGTCCGGGCCGCCGTCCGCAGCGGGCTGGTGAACGCGATCGTTACCCACGCACCCCTGGCGAAGGCCCTGCTGGAGCCGTCAGACTGACCGGCGATGCCTGCTGCTGAGGTCAAGCTGGTCGGAGGTACGGCGAACCGCGGGTTGGTGGTGCGGGTCGGGGATACCGTCCGGCGGCCGCTGCGCGCCAGCAGTACGGCGACGCACGCGCTGCTGCAGCATCTGGAGAGCGCCGGCTTCAAGGGTGCGCCGGCGTTCCTCGGCATCGACGCGCAGGGGCGGGAGGTGCTCTCGTACCTGCCCGGGGAGACGGTGACACCGCCGTACCCCTCCTGGTCGATGACGGACGAGGCGCTCGACAGCGTGGCCCAGCTGTTGCGGGCGTACCACGAGGCCGTCGCGGACTTCCGGCCGACCGGTCCGGAGTGGGCGGAGCCGGTGCCGGCGAGCTACGTCACCGGGTTGATCAGCCACAACGACCCGAACCTCGACAACGTCGTGTTCCGGGACGGGCGCGCGGTCGCGCTCATCGACTTCGACCTCGCCGGCCCCGGCTCGGCGCTGTGGGACGTCGCCACCGCGGTCCGCCTGTGGGCGCCGCTGCGCCCCGACGCGGACATCCACGACGTACGACGGGGTCGCTCGCTGACCCGCCTGCGCCGCTTCGCCGACACGTACGGCCTCACGGACGGCGACCGCCACCGGCTGGTCGACGCGGCCGCCGACAATCACGTCTGGTGCATGGACTACGTCCGTCGCGGCTCCGAGGCCGGGCACCCGTGGTTCCGCCAACGCTGGACCACCGGAGAAGCCGAACTGACCGACCGCACCAACCGATGGTTCAAGCAGTCGGAGGCCGCACTCCGTCAGGCTCTTCTGGGTTGAGCTCGCGCTCCGCCTCGTCCCGCCCCTCGTAGTACTTCTCCTGCATCCGCTTCACCCACGGCGGGATGAGAGCCGTCACGATGCTCGGAAAGGTGCCCCACTCCTGGCCCACTGCGTACACCACGAACTCGGCAACGACCAGTGCGATGACGACGATCCAGCCTTCGCGGCAGATTCGAGGCCCCTCGTCGGACATCAGCCCCCGCCGCGTGATCGCTCCGATGCCGAACATCACCCCGATCAGCGCGAACACGGTCGCCCGCGCGATCAGGTACCACTGGTCGGCACCGGCGAACCGGCTGTCCCCGCGAAGAATCATCACCGCGGCGCCAACACCCCCGACCGCGAACAGCGCGTAGAACGCGGCCCCCAGCTTCATCTTCGGCATACCCGATTATCGCCGGGCGCGATTGGCTGTTACTGCAGGAAGTGGAAGACAATATGCCGGTGCGTTCACGGGTAGTGCTGCTGGCGGGGCCGTCCGGCGCGGGGAAGTCGCGCCTGGCGGAGCAGGTCGGCCTGCCCGTCGTCCGGCTGGACGACTTCTATCGCGACGGCGACGACGAGGCGATGCCGCGGTCGCCGCTCGGCATCGTCGACTGGGACGACCCGCGGTCCTGGGACGGCGACCGCGCGGTCGCGGCCCTGGAGCAGCTGTGTACGACGGGGACCGCCGACCTCCCGATCTACGACATCGCCGCGGACGGCACCGTCGGTCACCGGCCGGTCACCACCGGCGGTTCTCCGTTGCTGGTTGCCGAAGGCATCTTCGCCGACCGGATCACCGGCGCGCTCCGCGACCGCGACCTGCTCGCCACCGCGATCTGCGTCTACCACCACCGCGTCGTCACGTTCGTCCGGCGGTTCCAGCGGGACCTCCGCGAGCACCGCAAACCGCCGCTGACCCTGCTCCGGCGCGGCCTGCTGCTGTTGCGCGACGACCCGCAGGTGGTCCGCCGCTGCGTCGCCGCGGGATGCGATCCGCTGCACCCGAAGGCTGCCAGGGCGCGGATCGAGACGCTGCTCATCGAAGCGACCTCCCGCTAGCACGCGGCTGTTCGCCTGAAGTTCACCAACTTCTGTTGGTATCGGTGCCGTGAGACGGAATGCGTCAGGCGTCGCCGTGGTAGTGACCGCCGTCCTGCTGGGCGTGACCGCCTGCGGGAGTGAGGACGGCGCATCGGCCAGCGCTGCCCAGACCCCGGCCGCGAAGCATTCGGCGCTTTCCGGATCGGCAGGCAAGACCGCGAAGAGCACGCTCGCCTCACTGGCCGCGCTCCCCCGTGGGTACGTCGCCGACGCCCGCAACGCGCCCGGCCCATTCACCGCCACGGCGTACCTGAGCACCTGGTCGGCCGACCCGGCGCTGGACCGCGCGCTGCTGCTCAACGCGAGCTTCGTCGAGGGCTACCGGGCGAGCCGGCTCAGCCCGGACAAGAAGAAGCGCTACACCGTGCAGCTGTTCAAGACCGGCTCGGCGGCCAAGGCGAAGGCCTTGCAGCAGGGCCTGTGGAACCAGGACGTCCACGACCACCCGTTCGCGATCCCGAACGCGCTCTCCGACGCCCGGATCGAGTACGACGGCAGCACGGACCAGTCGATCGCTATCGCCGAGGCCAGCCTCGCGGTCGGGGCCGTGGTCGTCGAGCTCACCGTCCGCGAATCCGGCGCCCTGGGCACCAGCCTCACCCCGGACACCGCCCTCATCACCGCCCTGGCGAAAGAACAGCACACCCGCCTGACGGCAACGACCAGCTAGCTCTTCCGCCTCCCAACGCGCGACCGGAGTTGCAGGTCAGGCGGTGATGCGGTCCAGGATCAGTGGACCGTGTTCGTACGACTCGGCGACCTCCACCGCGCCCGCCAGGGACTCGAGCGCGCGCTCGATGCGGCTGGGGTCGTCGGTGTGCAGGGTCAGGAGCGGCTGCCCCTCGGAGACCTGGTCCCCCGGCTTGGCGTGCATCTCCACGCCGGCCACCGCCGACACCGGGTCCTCCTTGCGCGCCCGCCCCGCACCGAGGCGCCACGCCGCGACCCCGACCGCGAGCGCGTCGAGCTTGGACAGTACGCCGGACGCCGACGCGGGTACGACGTGCTGCTCGGGAGCGACCGGGAGCTCGGCCGACGGGTCACCGCCCTGCGCCGAGATCATCGCGCGCCAGGCGTCCATCGCCGTACCGTCGCGCAGCTTCTCGGCCGGGTCGACACCGGTGACACCGGCCGCGGCCAGCATCTCGTTGGCCAGCGCGACGGTGAGCTCGACCACGTCAGCCGGACCGCCGCCCGCGAGCACCTCGACCGATTCGCGAACCTCCAGGGCGTTTCCGGCGGTCAGTCCCAGCGGGACGGACATGTCGGTGAGCAGGGCAACGGTCTTCACACCCGCGTCGGTGCCCAGCGCAACCATCGTCTCGGCCAGCTCGCGGGCGTCCTTCAGATCCTTCATGAACGCGCCGGAGCCGACCTTCACGTCCAGCACCAGAGCACCGGTGCCCTCCGCGATCTTCTTGCTCATGATCGAGCTGGCGATCAGCGGGATCGCTTCGACGGTGCCGGTCACGTCGCGCAGCGCGTACAGCTTCTTGTCCGCGGGCGCCAGACCGTCACCGGCCGCGCAGATCACCGCGCCGACCTCCTCGAGCTGCCGCATCAGCTCGTCGTTCGACAGCGCAGCCCGCCAGCCGGGGATCGACTCCAGCTTGTCGAGCGTGCCGCCGGTGTGCCCGAGGCCGCGGCCGGACAGCTGCGGCACGGCGACGCCGCAGGCCGCCACCAACGGGGCCAGCGGCAACGTGATCTTGTCGCCGACGCCGCCGGTCGAGTGCTTGTCCGCGGTCGGCCGGGACAGCGTGCCGAAGTTCATCCGCTCGCCGGACGCGATCATCGCCGCGGTCCAGCGGGCGATCTCGCGCCGGTTCATCCCGTTCAGCAGGATCGCCATCGCGAGCGCGGACATCTGCTCATCGGCGACGTCGCCCTTGGTGTAGGCGTCGATCACCCAGTCGATCTGCCCGTCGCTCAGCTCGCCCTTGTCCCGCTTGGCCCGGATGACATCCACCGCGTCGAAACTCATTACTCCTCCAGAAACTCGGGCCCGAACGCGTCCGGCAGCAGCTCGCGCAGCGGCCGGACCCCGGTCGCGGTCTCGATCAGCAGCCCCGGGCCGCCGTTCTCGTGCAGTAGCTGCCGGCATCGTCCGCACGGCGTCAGCAGATGCTCGTGCCGGTCCACACAGGTGAAGGCGACCAGCCGGCCGCCCCCGGTCCGGTGCAGGTCCGACACCAGCCCGCACTCGGCGCACAACGTCAATCCGTACGAGGCGTTCTCCACGTTGCATCCGGCAACGATCCGCCCGTCGTCGACGTACGCCGCCGCGCCCACCGGGAAGTGCGAGTACGGCGCGTACGCGCGGTGCATCAGGTCGACGGCAACCGCGCGCAACGCCGGCCAGTCGACCTCACTCGGTGACGTAGGGCTCACCGTCGGCCTTCGGTGCTCTGACTCGGCCCACCAGCCCGGCCACCGCGATGATCGTCGCCAGGTACGGCGCCATCAGCAGCAGCTCGCCGGGGATCGGCGTCTGGATGATCTGCAGCTGGGACTGCAACTGGGTCGCGAAACCGAAGAACAGCGCCGCGACCATCGCACCGATCGGGTGCCAGCGGCCCATGATCAGCGCCGCCAGCGCGATGAACCCGTTGCCCGCGGTCATCTCCTTGCTGAACGAACCGGCGTACCCCACGGTGAAGAACGCGCCGCCGAGCCCGGCCAGGACGCCGGCCGCGAGCACCGCGGAGTACCGGATCCGCTTGACCTTGATGCCGACCGTGTCGGCCGCCTTCGGATGCTCGCCGACCGCCCGGATCCGCAGGCCCCAGCGGGTCTGGAAGAGCACGAACGTGACGACCGCGACCGCGATATAGGTCAGGTAGACCAGGATGGTCTGGTTGAACAGGATCGGCCCGATGAACGGAATGTCGGCCAGCCCCGGGATCTTCACCGCCGACAGCACGGCCGGCGTGTTCAGCTTCTCGGCCTGCGGCTGCATGAACTGGTCGAACAGGAAGCCGGTGATACCGGTCGCGAACACCACCAGGACGACGCCGAGCACGACCTGGTTGACCAGGTACTTGATCGAGAACACGGCCAGCAGCCACGCCATCACCACACCGCTGGCCGCCGCCGCGATCAGCGCAGCGGCGGAGCTGTTCGTCGTACTCGACACCAGCGCCGCGGTGAAGGCGCCGACCAGGAACTGGCCCTCGATCGCGATGTTGATGACACCGGCCCGCTCACACATCACCCCGGCGAGCGCGCCGAGAATCAGCGGCGTCGCGAAGTTCAGCGTGCCCTGGAACTGGTTGGCCAGCGGGAAGGTCTTGCCTGCCGCCGCCCAGCACAGGAAGGCGCCGATGAAGCAGATCCCGAGCAGAGCCGCCAGGTAACCGGAGTACGACTGCGGGACCCGGCGCAGCAGGTAGGCGCCCGCCGCGATCACACCGAGAATCCCGAGAACCAGCGCGGTGAACTGGGCGGGGATGCCGAGCAGGTTGTTCTGCAGATCACCGGACACCAGCTGGAAGGTCGCCTTGCCGCCCTTGGTGAACACCGCCAGGCCGAGCCCGATCAGCGCGAACACCAGCATCACGCCGCCGACCCGCAGCCGGCGGGTCCGGTCGGCCGGGGCCTCGATGGCCTGCGGCTTCGGTGCGGCCGCAGGAACCGCGTCCGGGGTGGTCTCGCTCATCCGTTCCAGCCTTTCGCGAGCACTGCGCCGGCGCCGCGTTCCTTCGGCAGGAACCGGAAGATCGAGCGCACCAGCGCCGGGGCCGCGACGAACAGCACGATCACGGCCTGCAGGACAGTGGTCAGGGTCAGCGGTGTCTGCGTGACCAGCTGCATCTGCAGGCCGCCCGCGTTCAGCGCGCCGAAGAGCAGGCCGGCCAGCACGGTGCCGAGCGGCGTACCGCGGCCGAGCAGCGCAACCGTGATCGCGTCGAACCCGACCGAGGCTGCGACCCCGTCGGTCAGCGGCAGGTCGGTGCCGAGCACCTGCTGGGTCCCGGCCAGACCGGCGAGCGCACCGGCCACGACCATCGCGATCACGTACGCGCGGCCGACCGACATACCGGCCGTCCGGGAGGCCTCCGCGTTCGCGCCGACCGCCCGCAGTTCGAAGCCGATCGTCGACCGGTTCAGCAGCCACCAGACGAAGACCGCGGCGAGCAGCGCCAGGAAGAATCCGATGTGCAGCCGGGTGCCGCCGAGCTGCGGGTACTGCGCGTTCGCGTCGACGATCGGGGAGATCGGGTCGGTCCGCCCCGGCCGCCGGAACGTCGACGTGGTCAGCAGCCAGGCGAGCAGGTAGATCGCGACGTAATTCAGCATGATCGTCACGATCACCTCGTGCGCGCCGGTCCGGGCCTTCAGCAGGCCGACCACGCCGCCCCAAAGCGCACCGCCGATCAGGCCGGCGACGATCGCGACGATCAGGTGCAGCACCGGCGGCAGGTGCCAGGCGAAACCGACGTACGCCGCGAGGATCGCGCCCATGATCAGCTGGCCCTGAGCGCCGATGTTGAACAGCCCGGTACGGAACGCCAGCGAGACCGCGAGGCCGCCGCAGATCAGCGGCGTTGCCTGGGTCAACGACTCGCTGATCGCGGTCCAGCTGCCGAACGCGCCGACCGCGAGCGCCTTGTACGCCTCGCCGACCGCGCTCAGCGCGGCCGAGACGGTGTCCATCGGCGCGGCCCCGAAGTACTTGACCGTCGCCTGCACCTGGTCGTCGCCGACGATGATCAGGATCGCCCCGACCAGCAGGGCCAGCACGATCGCGCTCAGCGAGACCAGGCCCTGGACCACCCAGTTCGGCAGGCCGGACCCTCGCGGCTCCTTCGCGGGCGCGGGCGCCGGCGCAACCTCTGTCTCAGTGCTCATCAGATGGTTCCCAGGGTCGTCGGGTGTTCGATCGCCTCGTCGTGCGCCTGCGTCTTCGAGGCGCCGGCCATCATCAGGCCCAGCTCGTCGCGCGGCGTGTCGGACGGTACGACGCCGACCACCTTGCCGCGGTACATCACCGCGATCCGGTCCGCCAGCGCGGCGATCTCGTCGAGCTCGGTGGACACGATCAGCACCGCCGTCCCCCGGTCCCGCTCCTCCACGATCCGGCCGTGCAGGAACTCGATCGAGCCGACGTCCACGCCGCGGGTCGGCTGCGAGGCGACCAGCAGCCGCAGCGGCCGGGACAGCTCGCGGGCCAGCACGACCTTCTGCTGGTTGCCGCCGGACAGCGACGACACCGGCAGGTCGATGCCCTGGGTGCGGATGTCGAACTCCTCCACCCGGGCCTGCGCGTTCTTCTCGATCTCGTCGGTGCGCAGCGCCAGCCCGTTGCCGAACGGCGGCTTGCGGAACAGGTCGAGGACCAGGTTCTCGGCCACCGAGAACGAGTCCACGAAGCCGTCGTGCCAACGGTCCTCGGGGACGTACCCGATGCCCGCGTCGAGTCGATGCCGGGTGCTCCGGCCGGTCAGGTCCTGCCCGTCCAGCGAGATCTTCCCGGCCGCGATCGGAGTCAGCCCGAGCAGCGCCTCGGCGAGCTCGGTCTGACCGTTGCCCTGGACACCGGCCACCGCGAGGATCTCGCCGGCCCGCACCTCGAGGTCGACGTCGTCGACGGCGGTGAACCCGCGCTCGTCGATCACGGTCAGCCCCTCGACCCGCAGGACGGCGTCCTTCGGCGCGGCGGGCTCCTTGTCCACCACCAGGTCGACCGCGCGGCCGACCATCAGCTCGGCGAGTTCCTCCTCGGACGCGGACGGCTCGGCCTGGCCGACCACCTTGCCGCGGCGGATCACGGTGATCTTGTCCGCGATCGCCTTGACCTCTTTGAGCTTGTGGGTGATGAAGACGATCGAGGTGCCGTTCTCCTTGAGCTGGCGCATCACGCCAATCAGCTCGTCGATCTCGGCCGGGGTGAGCACCGCGGTCGGCTCGTCCAGGATCAGCACGCTGGCGTCGTTGACGAGCGCCTTGATGATCTCCACCCGCTGCTGCACGCCGACCGGGATGTCCTCGACCAGCGCCTCGGGGTCGACCTCGAAGCCGTACCGGTCGGACAGCTCGGTGACCAGTGCGTGAGCCTTCTTGCGGTCCAGGACGCCGCCCGCCCGGGTGTTCTCGCGGCCGAGCATGATGTTCTCCGCGACGGTGAACACCGGGACCAGCATGAAGTGCTGGTGCACCATGCCGATCCCGTGCTTGATCGCGTCGCTCGGCGAGGTGATCTTGACCTTCGCGCCGTCGATCACGATCTCGCCCGAGTCGGGCTGCAGCAGGCCGTACAGCATGTTCATCAGCGTGCTCTTGCCGGCGCCGTTCTCACCGAGCAGGCAGTGGATCTCCCCCGGCTCGATCACCAGGTCGATGTGGTCGTTGGCGACCAGCGAGCCGAAGCTCTTGGTCAGACCGGAAAGCTCGAGGTGCATCGGGCAGCCTCCCCTTCAGACGGCGAGCCAGGAAGGCGCGACCTGTGGGTCTGCTGCCTTCCTGGCTCGCACCGTACTACGCAAGTGCGTCGTGGTTCAGGAGGCCTTCGGCTGAACCTTCGACTGGACGGTGATCTTTCCGCTGATGATGTCGGCCTTGATCTGCTCCAGCTCCGACTTCACGTCGGCCGGGATCTTGCTGTCGAACTCGTGGAACGGCGCCAGCGCCGTACCGTTGTTCTGCAGCGTGCCGGTGAACTGGGTGTTGTCGAACTTGTTGTCGACGACCGAGACGACCGCGTCCTTCACGGCCACGTCCATGCCCTTCTCGACGCTGCTCAGCAGCACCGAGCAGTACTCCGCGGCGCTGATGCAACCGTCGGTGTCGACCCAGATCGCGTTCACCTTGCCGTTGCTGGCCTTGGCCGCCTGCAGACCGCCCAGACCGGACGGGCCGGCCACCGGGAAGATCACGTCGGCGCCCTGGGTGATCAGGTTCTGCGCGTTGTTCTGGCCCTTGGCCTTGTCCTCGAAGTCACCGGTGAACAGACCCGCCTGCTTGGCGTCGTCCCAGCCCAGGACCTGGACGTTCTTGCCCTTCTGCTGGTTGTAGTAGCGCACGCCCTCGGCGAAGCCGTCCATGAAGATGGTCACGGTCGGGATCTTCAGACCGCCGAAGGTGCCGACCTTGCCGGACTTCGACATCGCGGCGGCCAGGTAACCGGCCTGGAAGCTGGACTGCGCGGTGTTGAACAGCAGCGGCTTCAGGTTCGGGATCGGCTTGGCCGGGGCCGAGTCGACGATCGCGAACTTGATGTTCGGGTTGGCCGTGGCCGCCTTCTCGGTGGCGTCCTCGAGCTTGAAGCCGACGGCGACGATGACGTTGCACTTGGCGTTGACCATCGCGGTCATGTTGGTCGGGTAGTCGTTGTCAGACTTCGACTCGGCCTTGACCTCGGTCAGGCCCTTCTCCTTCACCGCGTCCTGCAGGCCCTTGTACGAGGTCTGGTTGAACGACTTGTCGTCGAAACCCCCCGAGTCGGAGACCATGCAGGCCTTGAAGTCCTTGTTGGCGCTGCCGCCTGCGTTGTCCTCGGTCGGCTTGCTGCCACAAGCGGCGACGGCAAGCGTCACCACGCCCACGATCGCCGTTCCCCGCACGTACTTCTTCACCGGACGTCTCCTTCGTCGACCAGATTCTTTTGCTGCCGCACGCCTTCCCCCACGTGCCGCATCCGCAGACTATAGGGCGACCGCCGTCCTTCTTTGAACGTCAAGCAGGCCTCGATACCGGAAAGTGACCGGCGTTTGCGTCACATTTCGACAACTTCTCCGGTGCGCTCACCCGGTGCTGCCTGGACGTCACGGTGCGCACGCTCCGTGGTTGCGTTCACCGTGCGTGGCCGTGACGGACGGTGACGACCGGGGAGCGCCCCGTCGGGCGGTGGTTGCGGGATGAAACAATCGCGGGATGAGTCATCAGTTGCTGGTCGCGGACGTCCTGGCGCGCGTCGAAGCGGTGCGCGAGGACATGGTCGAGGTACGGCGCGACCTGCACGCGCACCCGGAGCTCGGGTGGCACGAGGTGCGGACGACCGAACTGCTCGAGAAGCGGCTCGTCGACGCCGGCCTGTCGCCGCGGGTGCTGCCGACCGGTACCGGGCTGATCTGCGACATCGGCTCCGGCGACACCTGCGTCGCGCTGCGGGCCGACATCGACGCGCTGCCGGTGTCGGGCGGCGTGGACGCGCCGTGGCGGTCGACCGTCGACGGTGTCGCCCATGCCTGCGGCCACGATGTTCACACCGCGGCCCTTCTCGGTACGGCGCTGGTGCTGGCCGGGATGGCGCGCGACGGGCAGCTGGACCGGCGGGTCCGGGTGATCTTCCAGCCGGCCGAGGAGGTCATGCCGGGCGGCGCGCTCGGGGTGATCGCGGCCGGCGGGCTGGACGGCGTACGCCGGATCTACGGCCTGCACTGCGATCCGCGACTCGAGGTCGGTCAGGTCGGCCTGCGCATCGGCGCCCTGACCGCCGCCGCCGACAAGCTCCTGGTCCGGCTAACCGGCCCCGGCGGCCACACCTCACGGCCGCACCTGACCGCGGACCTCGTCTACGCGCTCGCGACCCTGGTCACCGAACTGCCCGCCGCACTCTCCCGCCGGGTCGACCCGCGCGCCGGCATGTCACTCGTCTGGGGCCGCATCACCTCCGGCTCCGCCGCCAACGCGATCCCGTCCCGCGGCGAGGCCGAAGGCACCCTGCGCTGCCTCGACGTCGCCGCCTGGCGCCTGGCCGACGAGCTCATCCCGTCCCTCGCGGCGCAGATCGTCGAGCCGTACGGCGTCGAGGTCGACACCGAGGTCACCCACGGCGTACCGCCGGTGATGAACGACGCGATCGCGATCAACATCCTGCAGAACGCCGTCCACCAGACCCTGGGCACCAGCGCCGGCGTCCCCACCGACCAGAGCCTCGGCGGCGAGGACTTCGCCTGGTACCTGGAACACGTCCCCGGCGCCATGGCCCGCCTCGGCGTCCGCCCACCCACCCAGCAAACCGCCGCCGACCTCCACACCCCCGGCTTCGCCCCCGCCGAAGAATCCATCACCATAGGCACCACAGTCCTCACCGCCGCCGCCTTACTGGACTGACACCACCCGCACTCCGCGCCGGCTATCTCTTGCCGCCTTCGGCGGACGCGCGCCATGGGCCGCACCGACCTGGGATCGGCGCCAGGTGCTGTGGTGAACGGCGCGCCGGCTCTGCAGCCGCGTACCGAACCGGCAGTCCCACAGATGCGGCCGAGCGCCACTCTCAGCGATTATCACTATAGTGCCGATATCAGTACTATAGTACCGGCATCGGCACTATAGTGAGCCACATGGACCTGTCACATCCGATCAGTACGGTGATCCCGACTCTCGACGGTCCGGTGCTCACGGTGCTGTCGCGGACCACACAGCCGCTCACCGGCCGCAAGGTGCATCAACTGGCGTCCACCGCGAGCGAATCAGGCACGCGTAAGGTTCTGCGACGCCTTGCCAGTACAGGCTTGGTGTCCGCGACAGAGGTGGGCAGCGCAGTCCAGTACGCCCTCAACCGTGATCATCTGGCAGCCTCCGCAGTGCTCGAGCTGACCAACCTGCGGCAGAAGCTCATCCAGCGAATCCACGATGCGATCGACACGGAGTGGTCCAAGCCCCCGATCCACGCAAGCCTCTTCGGATCGGCTGCACGCGGAGACGGTGACCTCCACAGCGACATCGACCTGTTGGTCGTCCACAACTCTGCAGAGTTGCCTCCGGAGTGGGATGACCAAGTCGGTTCTCTTGCGGAGCAAGTCCATTCCTGGACCGGCAACCATCTGCAGGTCTACGAGTTGAGTCATTCCGCATTGCTTGCACACTTCGCGTCCGGCGACCCGATCGTCAACGACTGGCTGCGCGACTCTGTCACCGTTTTCGGTCCAGATTTCCGCCAACTCCGCAACAGGATCACCCACGGGCCGGCGCCTCAATGACGCCCTCCGCGAGAACCCAAGACTGCAACCGCGCCCAAGCGGCCGTCCGACTCAGCCAGGCGCGGGCTTTCCTCGACGTGGCTGAACTCCTCAGTGGGGAAGACGACGAACTGGCCAACGACAATGTGGTCGCTGCCCTCGCGGTACTCGCCGGCATTGCCGCGGCCGACGCTGCCTGCTGTGGGACCCTCGGCAGGCGCTCGCGCGGCCAGGACCATCGGCAGGCGATTCAGCTTGTTTCCCAGGCCGGTCCCGACGGCAAGACCTTGTCGCGTGCCCTCAGCCGACTGCTCGACATCAAGGACAACGCGCACTACGGAATGGTCTACGTCGGCGCTCCGCAAGCCAAAGCCGCACTTCGGAACGCGACAGCGCTGGTGGATGGCGCAGCACAGCTCCTGAGGTAAAGCGCGGCATGTCCGCCCACTCCGGCATCTGCTGTGCGATGTGCGCCGCATCTAGCCCCGGCTCGCGAGTGCGCTAATGTCCGCAAGCATGTTCGACGTGCGAGGTAGGACGGCGCATCTGGCGTGGTACCGGACCGATGAAGCGATCGCCGATGTCGCGTTCCTGCACGGCTTCTCGGACTCCGCGCAGTGCTGGGAGCCGTTACTCAACGAGATGCCCGGGATCCATGCGCTCGCGATCGACGCGCGCGGGCATGGTGAGTCCGGGCTCCCGGAGGAACCCTTCCGCTACACCGCCCTCCGAGACGACGCCGCCCTCGTACTCTCGAGCCAGCCACGCGACGGCGGAGTGGTCGTCGTCGGCCACTCGATGGGCGCGATGTCGGCCGCGTACCTGGCCGCAGCGAGGCCCGACCTGGTCCGCGCAGTCGTACTGGAGGACCCGCCGACCGGCGGCGCGGATCCCCACCAGCAGGACGAACCCTGGTCGGAGCCACCCTGGCTCACCGAGATCCGAGCCCTAGACCTGCCCGTGCGGATCGCGCAAGGCCACGCCAACGACCCCGACTGGCCCAACGACGAACTCGAGCCTTGGGCCATCTCGAAGGCCCAACTCAACCCGCACATGTTCGACCTGCCGTACCAGGACCCGCTCTCGCTGACAGCCCTGCTCACCGAGATCACCTGCCCCGTCCTCCTCATCCACGGCGACACCGAACGCGGCTCCTTGATCTCCACCGAGTACGCCGAACACTGCGCCCAAGCAGCCGCCGGCAACTTCAACGCCACACACATCCCCAGCACCGGCCACTCCGTACGCCGCGACAACCGCCCGCAGTACCTCGCAGCCCTCACCGCCTTCCTGAACCACCACCACTGATCCCCTCGGCACCCGCATGCACACCGGTGACGGCGGCCGACAGTTGGCGTCGGCGAAGGGGTGGCAGCGCCCGTCCCACCACGTTCCCGAGCGCCGCGGCCATCCAGCGACAGCACGCGATATGCACCTCGCCGAAGGCGGCAGAAGGCAGCCACCGCGAAGCGGTGACCATTACCCGCCGCACACATTCCCGGGCGCCGCCGCGACGCGGTGTCCTTTGGGCGGTGGCCTTTTCAGGTGTTGGTTCAGAAGGTGTCGGCGGGGACGTATACGCCCCATACCTCTCGGAGGGTGTTGCAGACCTCGCCGACGGTGGCTCGGGCTTTCAGGGCTTGTTTCATGGGGTAGAGGCAGTTGTCGTTGCCCTGGGCAGCTTTCTTCAGGGCGGCCAGCGCCTCATCGACGGCGGACTGGTCGCGGGTTGCGCGGAGGGTGGCGAGGCGGTCGACCTGCTGGGCCTCGATGGCGGGGTCGACGCGGAGCGGTTCGTACGGCTCCTCCTCGGCGATCTTGAACTTGTTCATGCCGACGACGACGCGTTCGACGGAGTCGATCTGCTGGGCGATCTGGTACGCCGAGCGCTCGATCTCCTGTTTCTGGAAGCCCTTCTCGATCGCGGCGACCGCGCCGCCGTACTCCTCGACCTGGTCCATCAGCTCGACCGCGGCGGCCTCGACCTCGTCGGTGAGCGACTCGACGACGTACGAGCCGGCGAACGGGTCGACCGTCGCGGTGACGTCGGTCTCGTAGGCGAGGACCTGCTGCGTGCGAAGCGCAAGCCGAGCGGCCTTTTCGGTGGGCAGCGCGATCGCCTCGTCGTACGAGTTGGTGTGCAGCGACTGGGTCCCGCCGAGCACCGCGGCCAGGCCCTGGATCGCGACCCGCACCAGGTTCACCTCGGGCTGCTGCGCGGTCAGCTGTACGCCGGCCGTCTGCGTGTGGAACCGCAGCATCAGCGACTTGGGATTCCGGGCGCCGAACTCGTCCTGCATCACCCGCGCCCAGATCCGCCGCGCCGCACGGAACTTGGCGACCTCCTCGAGGAACGTCGTCCGCGCGACGAAGAAGAACGACAGCCGCGGCGCGAACTCGTCGACGTCCAGCCCGGACGCGACCGCGGCCCGGACGTACTCGATCCCGTTCGCGAGCGTGAACGCGATCTCCTGCGCGGGCGTCGCACCGGCCTCGGCCATGTGGTAGCCGGAGATCGAGATCGTGTTCCAGCGCGGCAGCTCCGCCTGGCAGTACGCGAAGATGTCGCTGATCAGCCGCAGCGACTCCTTCGGCGGGTAGATGTAGGTGCCGCGGGCGATGTACTCCTTCAGTACGTCGTTCTGGATCGTCCCGGTGAGCTTGTCCCCGGAGACGCCCTGCTCCTCGGCCACCAACTGGTACAGCAGGAGCAGCACGGATCCCGGCGCGTTGATCGTCATCGAGGTGGACACCTGGTCCAGCGGGATCTTGTCGAACAGCACCCGCATGTCGTCGATCGAGTCGATCGCCACCCCGACCTTGCCGACCTCGCCGTGCGCGATCGGGGCGTCGGAGTCGTACCCCATCTGGGTCGGCAGGTCGAACGCGACCGACAGGCCCATCGTCCCGTGGTCGATCAGCTGGTGGTACCGCTGGTTCGACTCGGCCGCGGTGCCGAACCCGGCGTACTGCCGCATCGTCCACGGCCGCTGGGTGTACATCGTCGGGTACACGCCGCGGGTGTACGGGAACTGGCCCGGCTCGCCGAGCTTGGCCGCCGGGTCGAACCCGTCCAGCGGTCCGTACACCGGCGCGAACTCGAACCCCGACTCGCTGCGATGACTCATCCCCCAACGGTATTCCGAACCAGCACCGCACTGGTATGCACCACCGGGTGAGATCGAGCACGCGCGCTGAGCTGTTGACTCGTGACGTGGGTCACATCAGGCTGCCGCCATATGCACCGTCGACCGGGGAGGGGCGACATGCGGAGAACTTCTGTTTTCATCGCGGTACTGGCCGTCGTAGCGGGGGGACTGGCCGTGGGGCAGGCGGCGACAGCAGCGCCGGCGCCAGGGGGTGATGGGCTCGAGGTGTACGTCGGCGACCTGAACGCCCAGCAGCTGCAGAAGGTCGTGGACGCCGGCGTCGACCGGGCCGACCTCGCCACCGGAAAGGGCGCCGGCGGCACCACGAGGGTCGAGGTCGTCATCTCGGAGCGGCAAGCGGCGAAGCTCCGTTCGAACGGCGTCGATCTGAAGGTCAAGAAAGTGAAGGGACACACCGCCAGCGAGGAGGCCGCACGGCTCGCGGCCGCCGGCCCGACGGTGTTCCGCCCGTACAGCGGGGCCGGCGGACTGCTCGAAGAGCTGACCCAGACGGCGGCCGCGAATCCCGGGTTGGCCAAACTCGTCACGATCGGTACGACGGTGCAGGGCAAGCCGATCGTCGCCGTCAAGGTCACCAAGGACGCACGCCTCGTCACCGACGGCTCCCGGCCCTCGGTGCTGTACTCCGGCACCCAGCACGCGCGGGAGTGGATCACGCCCGAGATGGTGCGCCGGTTGATGCACTACGTCATCGACGGGTACGGCCAGAACGCCGAGACCACGAAGATGCTGGACACCACCGAGCTCTGGTTCCTGCCGGTGGCGAACCCGGACGGCTACGACTACACGTTCGTCGGCGACCGGCTGTGGCGGAAGAACCTGCGCGACAACAACAACGACGGCCAGATCGCTCCCGGCGACGGCGTCGACCTGAACCGCAACCTGGCCACCAAGTGGGGCTACGACAACGAGGGATCGTCACCTGACCCGAGCAGCGACACGTACCGCGGTCCGTCCCCGGGCTCCGAGCCGGAGTCGAAAGCTCTCGACCAGCTGTTCCAAAGGGTCCGCTTCACGGAGCTGATCAACTACCACTCCGCCGCCGAGCTCCTGCTGTACGGCGTGGGCTGGCAGGTGAGCACGCCGTCGCCGGACGACGTCATCGCCGAGGCGATGGCCGGCGACGACGCGAATCCCGCCGTACCGGGCTACGACCCGGACATCTCGGCCGAGCTGTACACGACCAATGGCGAGACCGACGGCCACGTGACGGACACGTACGGGACGATGGCGTTCACGCCGGAGATGTCGACCTGCCAGACCGTGTCGGCCGCGAACCCGAACGACCAGTGGCTGCCCGAGGACTGTGTCAGCGTCTTCAGCTTCCCCGACGACGAGGCGCTGATCCAGGCCGAGTTCACCAAGAACATCCCGTTCGCGCTGTCGGTCGCGAAGTCGGCGCACGACCCGGACGACCCGGTCTCGGTGGTCGGCAAGAAGGCCGCCGACCTGGTGGCCGACCCGTTCACGGTCTCGTACGGCACCACCCAGCCGGTCGCCGTGATCGCCAAGCGGGCGTTGAAGAACCTGCGGATCAACTACCGGATCAACGGCGGCGACGCGATCGACGACAAGGTCGCGGAGTGGAAGGGCGGCGAGCGGTACGGCGACACCGGCGACCGCTACTACGCCGAGTTCCGCGGTACCGTCCGGCGTACGAAGCCCGGCGATTCCGTCGAGGTGTGGTTCACCGGTAACAAGCAGGGAACCGGAGCCGTCTCCAGCGAGCACTTCACGTACCACGTGGCCAGTGACATCGGTGGACAGGTCCTGATCCTGGCCGCTGAGGACGTCACCGGCGCCAGCCCGGCGCAAGGACTGACGACAGCTCGCTACGCCTCCAGCTACGCCGCCGCGCTCACCGCGGCCGGAGTCACCTCGGACGTGTACGACGTGGACGCCAATAGCCGGACCGCTCCGCATCCGCTGGGCGTGCTGTCGCACTACAAGGCCGTGGTGTGGGAGAGCGGCAACGACATCATCACGCGCAAGATCGGCCAGCCGGGCGGTACGGCGGCTGAGCTCGCGCTCGACCTGGAGCTGTCGGTCCGCGACTACCTCAACGAGGGCGGCAAGCTGCTGTACACGGGCAAGTACGCCGGCTTCGCGAGCAACCAGGACGGCGCGTACTACTACAACCCGTTCGAGGAACAGCAGGGCGAGTGCACCACGCCGCAGGCGTACCCGTGTCTGCCGTTGCTGAACGACTTCGAGCAGTACTGGCTCGGCGCGTACTCCCAGGTCGACAACAGCGGCAGCGACAGCAACGGGACCCCGTTCCCGATCACCGGGACATCCGGCGCCTTCAACGGGTTCGCCGGGACACTCAACGGCGGCGACTCGGCCAACAACCAGGACCACACCAACGCGTACGTCCTGACGTCGAGTGTGTTGCCGGCGGCCCAGTTCCCGCAGTTCGCGAGCTCGGCGCCGCTGAAGTGGCAGCGGCCCGGCGGTGCGCCGTTCGAGCCGTTCACGGGCACGCACTACGTCTACAGCCAGCGCGCGGACATCAGCTACAAGCGTCTGACGCGGACGGTGGATCTGACCAGCGTGACCGCCAGCACCCAGCCGTCCCTGTCGTTCAAGTTCTCCTACAACACCGAGGCGGACTGGGACTACGTCTTCGTCGAGGCCCACACCGTCGGACAGGACGACTGGACCACGCTCCCGGACCTGAACGGCCACACGTCGCAGGACACCGGCCAGAGCTGCCCGGCCGGTTGGGTGGCACTGCATCCACAGCTCGGGCATTACCAGGGCTCGGACTGCTCACCGACCGGCACCACCGGAAGCTGGAACGCGGCAACGGGGTCCAGCGCGGGTTGGCAGGACTGGAAGGTCGATCTCGCGCCGTACGCCGGGCATCAGGTCGAACTCTCGATCAGCTACGTCAGTGACTGGAGCACCCAGGGCCTCGGCACCTTCGTCGACGACACCACGGTCACGGCCGGCACGACCGTGACGACGTCGTTCGAGACCGACCTCGGCGGCTGGACCGTCGCCGGTCCGCCACCTGGCTCGGCGGCGAACCCGAACGACTGGATCCGTACCACGACCGCCTTCGTCGAGGGTGCCGGTGTGTCCACACCGGACACGGTGTACCTCGGCTTCGGCGCCGAAGGCCTGACCACGCAGGCGATGCGCACCGACCTCGTCCAGCGGTCGATGGCACACCTGTTCGGCACGCCGTAACCGGATTCGTCGGCAGGGCGGTCAAACCGGCCGCCCTGCCGACGAACGGATCCCCAGAGTTCGCGTGCGACTAACCCAGCACATCCCGCTGGCAACCTGAAGGACACTTCAAGGCCCTGCAGCCGTCGCCAGGGCATCGACGCGGTGTCACGAGAGCGTCGCCCAGGGTTCATGGTCGGTGAGGAACCTTCGAGATGTGCGAATCGTGATGGTGGCCGAGACCTTCCTGCCGCAGATCAACGGCGTGGCGAACACGGCTCGCCACGTCGCCGACCGGCTGCGTGCCCGCGGGCACGAACTGCTGATCATCGCCCCCGGGCCGGGCCCCGACAGCTACGGCGACGTCCCGGTCCTGCGCGCCCGGAGCTTCCGGACGCCGGGGTACAAGGAGTACCCGGTCGGTCTGCCGGACCCGTCGATCGAGCGGGCGATGGCCGAATTCCGGCCGGACCTGGTGCATCTCGCCTCGCCGTTCATCATCGGCGCGTACGGGCTGCGCGCCGCCCGCAGGCTCGGCGTACCGACGGTCGCGATCTTCCAGACCGACATCGCCGGCTTCGCCCGCCAGTACCCCTGGTACGCCGCCGCCGACCGCGGCATCTGGCGCTGGGTGAGCCGCACACACTCCCGCGCCGACCGCACCCTCGCGCCGTCGACCTCGGCCGTCGACGCGTTGGTCCAGCGCGGCGTACCGCGGGTGCACCGCTGGGGCCGCGGCGTGAACCTCGACCTGTTCGATCCGTCCAACCGCGACGAGCAGTGGCGCCGGGAGGTCTCCCCGGACGGCAAGCCGATCGTCGGGTACGTCGGCCGGCTGGCGGCCGAGAAGAAGGTCCGGCGGCTCGCGGAGCTGACCGGCCTGGACTGCCGGATCGTGGTCGTCGGCGACGGGCCGGACCGCGCCGCGCTCGAGCACGCGTTGCCGACGGCAACCTTCCTCGGGATGCGCCGGGGCGCCGACCTGGCGTCGATCTTCGCCGGCCTGGACGTGTTCGTGCACACCGGCGAGCACGAGACGTTCTGCCAGACGATCCAGGAGGCGCAGGCCTCCGGCGTCGCGACTGTCGGCCCGGCCGCCGGCGGTCCGCTCGACCTCATCTACCCCGGCGAGAACGGCCTGCTCTTCGAGCCCGGCAAGCCCGGGTCGCTCCGGTCCGCGGTGAAGACCCTGCTCGACCACCCGTCGGCCCGCAGCCGGATGGCGGCCAACGGCCTGCACCGCGTGCAGTCCCGCACCTGGCCCGCGGTCGTCGACGACCTGGTCGACCGGCACTACGCCGAGGTGCTCCGCGACGCAGCCGCCGTACGGCGGGTTGCATGAGCGGCCTGCGGATCGCCCAGCTGGCCAACTTCGTCGGGCCGACGTCCGGCGGGATGCGGACCGCGATCGAGCACATCGGCCGGGGGTACGCCGAGGCCGGCGCCGAGCGGATCGTGATCACGCCGGGCGAGCGGGACTCCGTGGTCGAAACCGAGCTCGGCACGATCGTCCGGGTGAAGGCGCCGAAGGTGAGCGGCGGGTACCGGCTGATCACCACGCCGTGGACCGTGATCGACGTGCTGAAGCGCTTCGGGCCCACCACGGTGGAGATCTCCGACAAGTCGACGCTGCTCCCGGTCGCGCGCTGGGCCCGCAAGAACGACATCGGCACGGTGCTGTTCAGCCACGAGCGCCTCGACGCGATGCTCGCCCTCGGCGCGGCGCGTCCCGGTCAGCTCGGCGGCAACGACGTACTCCGGCCCGGCCGGATGCTCGGCGTCGGGACGCAGTGGTGGGGCGCGGACGGCGTGAAGTACAGCCAGCTCGGGATGGTCGCCACGGTCGCCGCGCTGTACAAGATCCTCGGCCGCACGTACGACGCCGTGGTGGTCACCTCGCGCTACGCCGCGGCCGAGTTCGACGAGGTGACGACGCCGCTGGTCCGGATCCCGCTCGGGGTCGACCTCGACACGTTCCACCCGTCACTGGGTTCGCCGACGGACGACGGCGTCCTCAAACTCGTCCACGCCGGGCGGCTGTCCCGCGAGAAGAGCCCGCAGCTCGCGGTCGCCACCGCCGCCGAACTGCACCGCCGCGGCGTGAACGTCCGGATGGACGTCTACGGCACCGGCCCGCACCTCGACGAGCTGATCGAGATCGCCGGCGACGCCCCCGTCACGTTCCACGGCTACGTCGACGGCCGCCGTACCCTCGCCAAGCATCTCGCCGAGGCCGACATCGCCCTGTCCGTCTGCCCCGGCGAAACCTTCGGCCTCGCAGTCCTCGAAGCCCTCGCCGCCGGCACCCCGGTGGTCACCGCCAACACCGGCGGCGCCCGCGAACTGGTCGACGAATCCTGCGGCCGCTGGGCCCCCGCCAACCCCTCGGCTCTCGCCGACGCCACGCTGGCCCTGGCGCAACTCCCCAACCGCCGCCAAGCCGCCCGGCGCCGCGCGGAGCTCTACAACTGGCAAACCTGCGTCGACCGCATGCTCAACCTGCACAGCCGATTGGCCAAATCTCGTGTCGCGGCGTGACTTTCGCAACTCCCGTCTCCTGAGAGCTAACTGAGTTGCCGTAAGGCCCGATCGCCAGGTAGTTAATTACCTTCCGCCGGTGCCACTCGGGGTGCGCCGGAGTCCCCTGACCTGGAGATTCGATGCGTCGCGCCCGTAAGTCCGCGCTGTTCCGAACAGCCCTGGCCGCCGTATTGGCTGCCGTCACTGTCCCGTTCCTTGCCCACGCTGCCTTCGGCGAGACAACGGCTCTGACCGCCCCTGCCGCTCAACTGTTCCCGACGCGTACCGGAGTCGGCATCACGTGGGAACCGGTCACCGCCACCAGCTACCAGGTCGAACGCCGGACGATGTTCGACTGGCAGACCATCAGCGGAATGTTGCCCTCGTCGACGATCAGCTGGATCGACGAGTCGATCGCGGCCGGCGCCACCGCCGACTACCGAGTCGTCGCCACCACCGATACCGAGTCCGCAACCAGCGGTGAACTCAAAGCCACGCGCCCCACCGACTACCCAGCCGTCGGCACCGTGGACGCGCTCGCCCTGGATGCGAACAGCGGCGCCGGCTTCACCTGGCTCAAGGACGAGGTCGCGGGCCCGGTCACTGCCTCCGCACCCGCCAACGGCACCCGGACGCTGTCGGCCGGCACGATCTCCCTGAAGATGCCCGCCTTCCTGGCCGGTGCGGGGTACTACGAGGTGCCGATCGAACTGACCCAGAGCGGCCGCACCTGTGCCACCACGGGCGTCTTCCGGGTCAAGTCACTGACCTACACGCCGGACCTGCAGCTCGAGACGTTCGCGAGCTCGCTGGGTGCCTCCTGCCCGGGTGCGGAAAGCACCGGTCTGCTCGAGATCCGGTACCGGAGCAAGTCCGGCTACCAGATCGTGTCCGTCACCCCGGACAAGCTGGACGCCGGCCGGGTCCTGGTCGGCAGCTCCAAGAGCATTCCGGTCACCATCCAGAACACCGGCAGCGACTACGTGCAGCTCGGCAACTACTCCTTCTCCTCCGGCGGCCGTGACTGGAAGGTGGCCGCTCGGGACTGCGGGCAGTACCTGCCGACGGGGGCATCGTGCACGGTGACCCTGAAGTTCGAGCCGACCCAGGCCCTCGGCGAAGTGGGCGACCGGCTGACGATCGGCGACTCGACCGGCCTCCAGCACCACGAGGTCAAGCTGACCGGCACGTCCGTCTCGTTGCCGAGCGCCCCGAACGTCTTCAACGTCGCGTCCACCTACACGGGCGTCGCACTGTCCTGGCAGACCTCGAAGACCGCCGGCGGTACGCCGGTCCGCGGCTACTTCGTGCACCGGTTCCTGGACGGTGTCGAGACAACGCAATGGGTCGAACCCGAAGCCAAGCCGTGGATGAGCCTGATCGAGACCGCCCCGAAGCCCGGGACGAAGTACGCGCTGTCGGTCGTCAACGAGATCGGCGAGGGTCCGGCCAGTACTCCGACGGCGGCCGGACGGCCGACCGAGCAGATCGCTGTCACCATCGGCCAGCCGAACACCGAGCTCGCCTCGTCGACGCTGTCCGGATACGTCGTACCCATTCCCACCGATCCCGAGCCCGTCACGCCGAAGGACTCCCTCGCCGCCGCGCCGGACGGCCGGGTCCTCGCGTACACCACGACCGACAGCGAGCAGATCCTCTGGACCCAGCTGATCGGCCCCGGCCAGCGCGGTGGAACGGGCAAACTGTGGACGTCCGCGGCGCCCATGACCCATCTGGCGTGGTCGCCGGACGGCTCGCGCATCGCCTTCCAGTCGCCCGAGAACGAGACACCGTGTGTGTACGTCATCCCGGCGGTCGGTGGCACGCCTGTGAAGATCGCCTGTGACGTGACCGGTCCGAGCTGGATGCCCGACGCCCAGACCCTGATCGTGTCGGACCGCCGGTTCGACGGCGCCGACCGCTTCGCCCGGATCCAGGCCGCGCCCGGCGGCGCCCGGGTGGCCACGCTGCCGGCGCCGACGGCGGCCGCGGACGGCGCGCCGGTGAGGGTCTCGCCCGACGGTCAGCGGGTCGCCTTCGGCGCCGGCTCCGACGTCAAGCTGATCTCACTCACCTCGGACAAGATCGAGGTGGCCGGATCCCTGGACTCGGCCGTCCGATCGATCACCTGGAACCCCGACGGCACGTCCCTGATGGCGCTGACCAGCGGGAACAAGCTCTACAGCGTCAACCCGAGCACGCTGCGATCGGTCGAACTGGACACCAACACGGTTGCTCCGCGCCGCGACATCGCCTGGCAACAGCTCCGCCTGGTGATCGCAGCACCTCCGCGGGTGGTCGGACCGAACGTCTCGATCCTCTTCGACAGTTCCGCGTTGCTGTCCGGTACTACGTTCACCTGCTCCGCGGGCGGATCAGCGCCGGCGCCGTGCAGCTCGCCGTACCAGGCGACCAGCCTGCGCCAGGGTGAGAACACGGTGACGGTCACCGCCACAGAGCCGGACGGCAGGGTCACCACCGTCCGCCGCACCGTGACCGTGGACGCGACGGGGCCGGTCGCCCGGGTCACCGCACCGGCCTACCAGTCGTCCGTCGCGGCGACGGCCAAGATCGCGGTCGCGGCGACGGATGCGGCCGGCGTGGCGTCGTACGACGTGCGCTACCGGCGGGCCTCGTTCGCCGGGCCGTACAGCGCGTACGTCCAGCCGTGGACGAACACGACCGCGACCTCGATGAGTCTCGCGGTGGCGGCCGGTTACGAGTACTGCGTTTCGGTGCGGGCGAAGGACAAGCTCGGGAACGTCGGCGTTTGGAGCGCGGAGCGCTGCTTCTCGCGGCCGCTGGACGACCGGTCGATGACGATGGCCACGACGGGTTGGGGCCGGGGATCGTCGTCGAAGTTCTACTTCGGGACCGACACCCAGACCACGGCGTCCGGGAAGGCGCTGACGCGAACCGTCCAGGGGAAGCGGTTCTTCCTGGTCGCGACGCGGTGCCCGAGCTGTGGAGCGGTGGCGGTTTACGCCGGGAACAAGCTGCTGACGACGGTCAACCTCGCCTACCCGACCACGCACTACCAGGTCCTACTCGGGCTGCCCGTGCAGAGCACCGTCTTCAGCGGAACGCTGACCGTCCGCACGGTCACCACCGGCAAGATGATCCAGATCGACGGCCTCGCGGTCGGCCGAAGCTGACGGTGCAGCTCGACAGGACGTGTCGCTCAGTCCGACACCGAGAGGTGCCGGACTGAGCGTGCCCCGCGACCCAGCGGGCGTACACGTCCTGTCGAGCTTGCACGTATCAGGTGAGGTGGTCGTAGTCGCCGCGGACCCAGGCGGCGTGACGATCCGCGGAGCGGCGTACGACGTTTTTGGCGTCGACCGGGATGACCGAGCCGAAGTTGTTGTAGAGGCGGTCGTACTCGAACGGGTCCAGGGAGCGGGCGACCCGGTCGACGACGGCGCCGGACAGTGGGATGCGGTTCGGGTAGCTGCGCATGAAGCTGACCGAGGTGCGGTCCGGGTTGGCGAAGATGGTGTCGCCGGACAGGATCACTCCCTTGCCGTCGGCACCGTTCGCCCAGTGCACGACCGCGCTGCCGGGGAAGTGGCCGCCGGGCTGGATCAAGGTCACTCCGGGTAGCGGGGTGAGCTCCCCGGACCAGGTCTTGATCACCGGGTCCTTCCGCGCGACCCACTCCTGGTCCGCCTCCGCCACGTACACCGGTACGTCGCCGAGGCGGTGGCTCCACTCCACCTGGACGCCGTACATGTGCGGGTGGCTGGCGACGATCGCCACCACGTCGCCGAGCGCGCGGACCCGGCCGACGGCGTCGTCGTCCAGGTACCCGATCGGGTCCCAGAGCAGGCTGCCCTCGGCGGTTGTCACCAGCATCGACTGCTGCCCGATCCCGACCGGCGGCTTCGAGCGGACGCCGTACAGGCCCGGCTCGACCTCCTCGATGGTGACTTCGGTGCCGGCCGCGGCCAGCTCTTCGAGCGTGGTCCAGTGCTGGCCGTCGGCGGGCACCCACTGCCGCTCGTCGGCACAGATCGCGCACACCTCGACCTGCTCCGAGTGCTCCACCGCACACGTCGCACAGATCCAGAAACTCACCGTAACTCTCCCCTCTCAGCGGAAGCCGCCAGTGTTTTCGTTCAAGCCCAGTTGAAGTCAAGGGCATCGAAGGGCCACCGTCGAGGGCCACTCCGGGCCCGGGTCGGTGGGCCACCGACGCGACCGATCTCACACCTGTCAGGACATTTCGGGGTCAGCGGCGGGACTAGCATCGAATCGGCCTGGATTCCGCCAGGCTCGGGAGCTCCGATCGGAGGACGGTTTGCCCAGCAAACCAGCCGGCACGCTCTACCGCGGCCGGGAGGGCATGTGGTCATGGGTCGCGCACCGGATCACCGGTGTCGGGATCTTCTTCTTCCTGCTGGTGCACGTGCTGGACACCGCGCTGGTCCGGGTGTCGCCGGAGGCCTACAACGAGGTCATCGGCACCTACAAGAACCCGGTCGTCGGCCTGCTCGAGGTCGGCCTGGTGGCGGCGATCCTGTTCCACGCCTTCAACGGCATCCGGCTGATCCTGGTGGACTTCTGGGCCAAGGGCCCGCGCTACCAGCGGCAGCTGATGATCGGCGTCGGCGTCCTCTGGGTCGTCCTGTTCGTCCCGTTCGTCATCCGCCATCTGACCCACGTGTTCGGAGGCTGAGATGAGTGACATCGCGGCTCCCCGGTCCAGCAGCCGCTCGCGGAACCTGAAGGGCGGCGGCCGGAACCGCTCCGGCCAGACCAACTTCGAGCTGTACAGCTGGCTGTTCATGCGGCTGTCCGGGCTCGCGCTGGTGATCCTGGTGCTCGGCCACCTGTTCGTGAACCTGATGCTCGGCGGCGGCATCACCGCGCTCGACTTCGGTTTCGTGGCCGGCAAGTGGGCCAACCCGCTGTGGCAGGTCTGGGATCTGCTGATGCTGTGGCTGGCCATGCTGCACGGCACGAACGGGCTGCGCACGATCGTCAACGACTACGCCGAGAAGGACCAGACCCGGTTCTGGCTGAAGGCCCTGCTGGTCACGGCCGCGATCGTGATCGTGGTCCTCGGCACCCTGGTGATCTTCACCTTCGACCCCTGCCTCGACCCCAACAGCACGTTGTCGGTCTGCAAGTAAAGGAAGTCATGCAGGTCCATCAGTACGACGTCATCATCGTCGGCGCGGGCGGCGCGGGAATGCGCGCGGCTCTCGAGTCCAGCAAGCGCACCCGCACCGCCGTACTCACCAAGCTCTACCCGACCCGGTCGCACACCGGCGCGGCCCAGGGCGGCATGTGCGCCGCGCTGGCCAACGTCGAGGAGGACAACTGGGAGTGGCACACCTTCGACACGGTCAAGGGCGGCGACTTCCTGGTCGACCAGGACGCGGCCGAGGTGATGTGCCGCGAGGCCGTCGACGCGGTTCTCGACCTCGAGAAGATGGGCCTGCCGTTCAACCGGACGGCCGAGGGCAAGATCGACCAGCGGTTCTTCGGCGGACACACCCGTAACCACGGTGAGGCCGTCGTCCGCCGATCCTGCTTCGCCGCGGACCGGACCGGCCACATGATCCTGCAGACGCTGTATCAGCAGTGCATCAAGCAGAACGTCGAGTTCTTCAACGAGTACTACGTCCTCGACCTGCTGATGACCGACGGCAAGGCGAGCGGCGTGGTCGCGTACGAGCTGGCCACCGGCGAGCTGCACGTGTTCTCCGCCAAGTCGGTGATCTTCGCGTCCGGCGGTTTCGGCAAGGTCTTCCGTACGACGTCCAACGCGCACACGCTCACCGGCGACGGCATGGGCATCGTGTGGCGCAAGGGCCTGCCGCTGGAGGACATGGAGTTCTTCCAGTTCCACCCGACCGGTCTCGCGGGGCTCGGCGTCCTGCTGTCGGAGGCGGCCCGCGGTGAGGGCGGCATCCTGCGGAACAAGGACAACGAGCGGTTCATGGAGCGCTACGCGCCGACCGTGAAGGACCTGGCGCCGCGGGACATGGTCGCCCGCGCGATGGCGAACGAGGTCCGCGAGGGCCGCGGCTGCGGCCCGGACGGCGCGTACGTGATGCTCGACCTGACCCACCTGGAGCCCGCGCACATCGACGCGAAGCTGCCGGACATCACCGAGTTCGCCCGCACGTACCTGGGTGTGGAGCCGTACACCGAGCAGATCCCGGTGTTCCCCACCGCGCACTACGCGATGGGCGGCATCCCGACCAACATCAAGGGCGAGGCGCTGGCCAACAACGACGACGTGATCCCCGGCCTGTACGCCGCGGGCGAGGTCGCCTGCGTGTCCGTGCACGGTGCGAACCGCCTGGGCACCAACTCGCTGCTGGACATCAACGTCTTCGGCCGCCGCGCCGGGATCGCCGCCGCGGAGTACGCCGAGACCGCGTCCTTCGAGGAGCTGCCGGACGACCCGTCGGCGTACGTCGTGGAGCTGGTCGAGGGTCTGCGGACCTCGGCCGGCGAGGAGCGGATCGCCGCGATCCGGGCTGACCTGCAGGCCACGATGGACCTGAACGCGCAGGTGTACCGCACCGAGGGCTCGCTGAAGCAGGCGCTGGTCGACATCGAGGCTCTCAAGGAGCGGTTCAAGAGCGTCGGCGTCCAGGACAAGGGCAAGCGGTTCAACACCGACCTGCTGGAGGCCGTCGAGCTGGGCTTCCTGATCGACCTGGCCGAGGTGCTCGTGGTGTCCGCGCTGGCCCGCAAGGAGTCCCGCGGCGGGCACTTCCGCGAGGACTACGACAAGCGCGACGACGTCAACTTCATGCGGCACACGATGGCGTACCGCGACGTCGATGCCGAGGGCAACGTCAACATCCGGCTCGACTACAAGCCGGTCGTGCAGACCCGCTACAAGCCGATGGAGCGCAAGTACTGATGGACGTCAAGGTCAAGATCCTCCGGTACAACCCCGAGGTCGTCGACGAGGCCGAGTGGAAGACGTACTCCGTCACGCTGCAGCCGACCGACCGGGTGCTGGATGCGCTGCACAAGATCAAGTGGGAGCAGGACGGCACGCTGACGTTCCGGCGGTCCTGCGCGCACGGTGTCTGCGGCTCGGACGCGATGCGGATCAACGGCCGCAACCGGCTCGCCTGCAAGACCCTGATCAAGGACCTGAACCCGGAGAAGGAGATCACCGTCGAGCCCATCAAGGGCCTCGCGGTGCTCAAGGACCTGGTCGTCGACATGGACCCGTTCTTCGAGGCGTACCGCTCGGTGATGCCGTTCCTGGTCACCAGCGGTCACGAGCCGACCCGGGAGCGGATCCAGTCGCAGGCCGACCGGGACCGGTTCGACGACACCACGAAGTGCATCCTCTGCGCGGCGTGTACGACGTCCTGCCCGGTGTTCTGGTCCGACGGGCAGTACTTCGGCCCGCAGGCGATCGTCGGCGCGCACCGGTTCATCTTCGACAGCCGTGACGAGGGCACCGAGCAGCGGCTGGAGATCCTGAACGACAAGGAAGGCGTCTGGCGCTGCCGGACCACCTTCAACTGCACCGACGCCTGCCCGCGCGGTATCGAGGTCACCAAGGCGATCCAGGAAGTGAAGCGGGCGCTCATCTTCCGCCGAGTGTGAGGGTGGGCCTCTCCTCGCGTAAGATTCCTCCGCCGACCTGACCCGCCTCGCCGGGGACATCTCTGCCTTGGGGGGTGACTGTGGAGCCGCGCCTGCGGGAGCTTTCCGACCGCTACTACCGTCGCCTGGCGGAGGTGCTGGAGCGCTGTGGCCTACCCCGCAGCATGCCGCCGTTCCTCGTCCTCGGGGTGCTCGCGGCGACGGCCTCGATCGTTCTCGCGGTCGTGCACCTGGCGTCCCACCGGTCCGCGTCCGACGGGCCGATCGCGATTGCACCGGCCGCCGCCGGGCGGTCCGGCAGCTCGGTGGTGAACTCCGAGCGGGCCCAGGTGCTGTCGGTCACGATGGTCACCCGGAACCGCTGGGCGGCCGGCTGGTCGGACTGCACCAGCGGCCCGAACTGCCGGTACGCCGCCGTCATCGACCGCGACGGCTCCCGCGCCGTCGCCCCCGAGTGGCCGGTTCCGTATGCGACGCTCCGGGCCGGCAAGGAGGCGATCGCAGTCGCACCGCCGCTCGAGGGCACGCTGACCGGCGCCGCGACGATGATGTTCCGGCTGACGTACGACGGGCCGGTGCTGACCCGGCTCCGGTACCGGTTGCCGACCTCGACGTTCGACGAGGACGAGATCCTCACCGACCGGATCGTGCCGGGGTCGATCGTCGTGGTGAACCCCCAGGAGTCCTCGGTCCGGCTGCTCAAGACCCGGGGCACCCGGTCGCCGGTCTGCGACGACAGCGGCCGCTGCTGGATCCTGAGCGGGATCGGCCGGACGGACATGCTCTGGACCGACGACGGCGGTCGCACGTGGGGCTCGCGGGCACTCGACAGCCACAACCAGCTCGGCCGGCTCGCGGTCAGCCCCGACGGGCGCACGCTGCTGACCACCGCGGTGGCGGTCGGCGCCAACGGCCAGAGCGTCTCGAAGATGGAGCTGTCCACCGACCGCGGCGCGAACTGGACGACGATCCAGGACCCGCCTGCCAGCCTCAGCGCGTCGCCGCTCGCCTTCGACGACGGCACCGCCCTGCTGCTCGGCGGCCGCGCCGGTGACCGCCCGCGGCTCTACCGGGTCCGCGACGGCGCCGCGAAGCTGGACCGCGGCTACCCCGGCGACCTCGCCGACCTGGCCGGCGACTCCGACCTGATGTACGGCTTCGAGGTGCCGAAGCGCCGCACCACCGAGGTCGTGCTCAGCACCGACCGAGGCGCCACCTGGACAAAGTTCGCCCCTCGCTGACCCTCGCTCCGCTGCTGCGTCTCCACCCCCAAGCGCCGCCCGCCTCCACGGCCTACACCCGTCCACCTGTTTGAGGGGTTCACCTCGCAAACCGCCCCTTCACCTCCCGCATGCGATGGGCGAAGGGGCAACGTGAGAGGTGAACCTCTCGAACGGCTGCCTGCTCAGTGGTGTTTGGCGGCGCCCTTGAGGGTCTTGTCGACGGCGTTCTTCGGGCCGTAGAGCGCGATCCCGACCAGGTCCAGCTCGCCGGTCGGCACCGCCTTCACCGCGGCGCGGTTGTCCTGGTCGTTGCCGGTCGCAAACAGGTCCTGGGTGAACACCGAGTGCTCGATCCCCCGCCCGAGCGCCCGCTCGTGCGCCGTCGCCATGAACTCCTTGGACCCCTCGAACACCATCACCGGCTGCCGAAACATCGGCAGGTACTGCACGCCGTCGGCGTCCTCATAAGCCTCACCCACGACCTCCGGACGCGTCCCGGCGATCCCACTGACCAGAAACGCGGTCACGTTCAACCGCTGCCACACAGCCAGGTCGTCCCGCAACAACACAGCAATCTTCGTATCGAACTTGTCCACAGCTAGATGGTCCCCGGACCACGGGCAGCGGTCTTGTACGTTCTTAACCACCGGTCAGCAGTTCCGTGACCTGAAGGGTCAGGTAGAGGGACCGCAACAGCGCGACCGGCGGCTCGGCCCCGCAGCCGGTTGGGTACACGTTGAACCCCGCCGCCCGGAGCGCCTGATGGTGTCTGTCCAACTCGTGGTTGAACGCACCGGCCGAGGCCGCCGCGGTGCCGCGCTCGGCCTGCCGGACGAGCCAAGCGCGCAGGTCCAGCAACTGGGCTGGTTGCGCGCTGGCGGGCGCGATCGAGGGCTGTCCGGCCGTACGACGCCGTCGTGGCGCCCCGGCACCGAAATGGAGCGCCTCGACGGCATCCCCGGCGGGGCGATCGGGGTGGATCAGGCTGAGCGGTTCACCGGTCAGTCCCCCCGCGGTGCGCCTGATTCTGGCCACCACCAACGTGCCCGGCGCCGGCTCCGGACGTGACTCGATCCCGTCGACCGCATGGCTGGTCTCCGCCGAGTACGGCACGCCCAGCGGCAGGACGTCACCCTCGCCGTCGGTGACCGGCCATTCGAGCCGCTGCATCGCCTCGTCGAAGTACGCCGGAGCGAACGCGGCGGGGCGCAGTACTGCCCACTCGCGCTGCGGGCCGTCCCGCTCGAGCAAGCTCAGCAGCCGCCCACCGAGCAACGCCGACCACCTGTCGGCAACGGGTACGGCGGCGGCGATCGCGACGCCCGTCAGCGGATCGGCGAAGGCGTGCGTGCTCTCGACGCCGGACAGCCGGCCGGTCGAGGTCAGCCGGGCGCCGGTCAGCTTCACGCGGGCGCCGGTCGCGTCCGACGGGCTGTGCAGGCCGTCCCACGGGCCGGGTGCGGTGTACCGGCCGCGCGGGTCGAAGAGCAGGCTGCTCGGCCGGCTGTCCGTCCAGGTCACCGGTCGCTTGTCGTCGACCGACCAGAAGACCACGGTCAGCCCCGCGAAGCCGGACGCGGTCCGCCAGGGGAACGCGCCGAGGCCGACCAGCTCGAGCCTGCCGGCCTGTTCGAAGCGGCCACGTGCGGAGCCGACCAGCCGCGGCGCATCGCCGAGCTCTCCCAAGGCGCTGACCAGCGCGTACGCGGTCGCCAGCTGCTCGAGCAGCGTCTGTTCGTCGGCCTGCGCCGAGCGGGCGAGCGTCAGCTCGATCTGCCCAGCCGTTCCGCGGAGCAGGCCCGCGAGCCGGTAGTACTCGGCTCCTTGTGCCGAGACGGTGAGCGTCTCGTAGCGCTGATACAGGGACGGCGAGAGATGGGCGACCCCGAGCTGGACGGTGTCGCACAGCAATCGCTCGACGGCCGCTCGGAGCCTGGCGCGGCCCTCGCCATCGGCCCTCGGCGCCACTGCCCGGCGCTCGACGGGCTCCAGCTCCAGACCGCTCGCCCGTTGGTAGGCCAGGACGACCGCGATCCGGTACTTCTCCAGCGACGCGAGCTTGCCGTCCGCGACCAGTCCATCGAGTCCGCCGCCCATCCAGCGGAAACCGATCCGTGGACTCGACAGCGTCAGCACCAGATGCTGTCCCTGCTCGATCCGGATCCCGTGCTCCGGGTCCAGATCCTCGACGTACTCACGGGCCCAGCGGTACGCCGCCGCACCGGCGAACGCTCTCAGCTCGGCCGTCGTGATCCGCAGCAGGTCCTCACCGACCTGCTCGTCCTCGGGACCGTCGTCGGTCAGCCACAGTCCGGCGGCGACGATGTGCTGACAGGTCGAGCCGCTCGGGCAGCTGCAGGTCGCGCCGGTCGGCCCGGTCGCGTCGAAGGTCACCATCGCCGATCCCAGCGCCACCTGGAGCGAGTCCGGGCCGTCGGCGACGATCGACGGCGACTGCTGCTCGAGGTCCTTGCGGGCTCGGCGCAGCAGGCCCTTGGAGGCCAGAGCGGCCCAGGCGTCGTCGTCGTACCGCCGGAGCACGGCGGTCAGCCCGGGCTTGATGCTCATCCGGTCACCTCGACCAGCCAGGACGCCAGCTGTCCCGGTGTCAACGCGGCGATCTCCATGCCCTCGTCGGCGAGCCGGCCCGCCATCGCCTTGTCGTAGAAGGGTTCCGCGGCCCCGTCGAGCGCCGCCAGCCCGAGCAACCTCACCCGGGCCTCGGCCAGGCCGCGGACAGCCCGGATCAGATCGGTCGGTGCGCCGCCCTCGCAGAAGTCGGTGACCAGGACGAGCACGGTCCGGTGCGGGTTCTCGACGAGCTGAGCGCAGTACCGGACGGCCTTGGCGATGTCGGTGCCGCCGCCGAGTTGCACCCGCATCAGGACATCGACCGGGTCGTCGGCGTACGCCGACAGATCGACGACCGACGTGTCGAACACGACCAGCCGGATCCGGAACGCCGGCAGTCCGGCGAGGATGCCGGCCATCACCGCGCTGTGGATGACCGAGCCGGCCATGCTGCCGCTCTGGTCGACGCAGACGATGATGTCCCACGGCAGCCGGCGCGCGTTCCGCTCGAAGAACAGCACATCGGCCAGCACGATCCGCCGGCCTTCGAGGTCGTAGTTCTTCAGGTTCCGGCGGATGGTGCCGTGCGGGTCGAAGTTGGCCGCGACCTTCAGCGGGGAGTGTCGGTGCTGGTTGAGCCGCCCGGCGAGGGCGGCGCGGATCTCCAGCTCGAGCCGGCGGCGCAGTTCCTCGACGACCTGGCGGATGATCCGGCGGGCGACGGCGAGCGTCTCCTCGCCGAGATGCCCCTTGAGCATCAGCAGGGTCTTCAGCAGATCCTCGTCCGGCTCCATCCGCTCGAGCAACTCCGGATCGGTGATCAGCTCGGTCAGGCCGTACCGGTCGAGGGCGTGCCGCTCGACGATCTCGACAGTCTCCCGCGGGAACAACTCGCGGACCTCGGACAGCCAGGTGACCAGCGCCGGCGCCGACGCGCCGCTCCCGCCCGGCTGCAGCTGGTCCGGCCGCGAACCATCGCCGCCACGGACGCCGCGACCGCCGTACTCACGCCCGTACAGGAAATCCAGGGCGGCCTCCATCCGGGCCTGGGCACTGCCGGCGGGCGCGGACCCGAGCTGCCCGTTCGCGTACCGGCCCAGCACCAGGCGCCACCGCTCGACGTCCGCGCTCACGCCGACCAACCGCTCAGGCCGTCACGTTCGAGCAGCGCCCGGGCCTGTTCGGAGATCTGCAAGCGGCGTTGCACCTCTTCGGCGGTGGCGCTCGCGATCGTCAGCGAGCCCAGATCCGGCAGGCCCTTGAGCGAGGCGACCAGCTTCGCGACCCGATCTGTCTCGACCGGCGTCAGATCGGCGAACGCGAGCCGCAGCTGGGGCAAGTGCCGGACGAACGTCGCCTGATCCCACCCCGTCAACCGGCGATCGAGTTCGGCGAGCAGACTGCGCTCCTGCCAGGCCGCCTCGCGGGCCGTCAGGAGCAACCCCGACACGAACGCGACTCCGGCCACCGGCGACACCCCGCCGGCCAGGTGCCCGGCGACGCGGGTGACCACCTCGTCGGCGGCGGAACGGCCCGCGGAATAGGCGATCCCGGCCGCCGCGCCCTGAACGAACGGTTCGGCGTGCCCCTCGGCGCTCCGGTCCACGAGGTCCCAGTACAGGTCGGCGTCGAGCTCACCACCCGTCTCGGCGACGAGCAGATCGCGCAGCCGCACCAGCGCGTCCGCGGTCGGTCGTGGATCGCCGACGAGTTGCCGGCCGAGATAGACGGCCCGCTGGTACGCCGTACCCACCAAGGCCGGGACCTCGCCGAGCTTGCGCGCCTCGAGTGGTTCGCGGGCCTCCCAGAGGAGGGCGAGTTGCGTGACCGCGACTCCGACCGCCGCGAACGACGCGTCCGCCGCGACGCTCGCCCCGACCAGCTCCAGCGTCTCGCCGACCCGGTCGTGCAGGCCGACCACGCAGGCTTGTGCGAGGAGCGCGACCGCCTCCGGAGCGCCGACGGTCGTCGTACGGCGTTCCGCAAGGAGCTCGGCGAACCGCGTCGTCACCGCGGTCGGCACGGTCGAACCGTACATCGATGCCTCGACCAGCGCGCCTTCGGTGAGCGGCGTCCAGCTGTAGTCCCACTTCTCGTGCAGGCGGCCAAGGCCGGTGCCGTGCACGAAGTCGGGGCCGGCGGTCCGGGTCGCGAACGGCACCCCGAGGATCGCCAGGCCGTGCAGGAGCCGTGAGGTCTCGCGATGGGCGGCGTTGCGGTACAGGTCGAGCGAGGTCGACTGGCGGCCGAGGTCGTCGACCCGGATCCGCTGCTGCCGAAGGCGCTGCCGGGCGTCCTCGACGAGCGGTGTCCGCCCGGCGCCCGGTGGAAGTCTGCCGGTCGCGTCGCCGGTCAGCGTGTACGTGCTCGCTGCGCGGACCAGCACACCTTCGACGTCGGCATCGCCCTTCACGAAACAGCTGAGCACGGCGTCGAGCAGATCGCTGCGCAACGGCGCCGGGCGCTCGCGCAGTGCGGCCAGCCGCAACGACTGCTCGAACGCGGCCACCACTGAGGGCAGCGGCAACGGCAGCCGATGCCGGTCCCGCAGCTCGGCGCTGATGTCCAGCAGCGCGGTCAACGTCGCCGCGACGCGCGGATCCTGACCGGCCGGTGGATCGACGAGATTGGACCAGAGCCGTTGGTGCCACGCGGGCGACGTCATTCCGGCGCCGTACCCGTTGAGCCGCTCCAGGCGCTCGAACGTGTAGCGGATCAGCGCCGAGTCACCCGAGACGTTCGGGACGTCGATTGCCGGTCGAGCGGGCGGATCCGCCAGCAGGGCAGGAAATGCGACCGCATGGAATCCGCCGACGACCACCAGCACCGGCCCGTCGTCCGCGTTCCGGGTCGCCAGCGCCTCGCGGACATGCCACACCATTTCGGCTTCGCGCGACGTCGTACCGTCCGCGGCCAGGTCCTGCTCGCTGCGATCCGCGCGAGCCATCACGCAGTACGCCGCCATCCGGGCGATCTGCTCGGCCGTGCCGCTCGTCGGCGCGTCCGACTCGAACAGCAGCTCCCACAGGTCCTCGTCATCGGCGCAACCGAGCCGCTTCGCCAGCAGCCGGAGACTCTCGCTGTGCCGGAAGTGCCGCTCGTCGAGAAGCGACGCGCCTTCCTCGCCGATCTCCTGCGGCACCTGCTCCACGAGATGCTGCTCGGCCAGATCCAGGTCGATGAAGCGGCTCGGGATGCCGGCGGCGGCAGCGTCCCGCAGCGCGACCAACTCGGGTGAGTAGTCCAAGAACGGGTAGTACGCCGCCCAGCGATCGGCGTCACGCGCCGCGTAGGTGTAGACGGCCAGCGGCATCTCGGCGTCCGCATGAGTCAACAGCGGGATCAGCGCAGTGAAGGCGCGCGGTCCTTCGACGAGCACCTGACACGGGCGATGCTCCTCGATGAGGCGCCGTACCAGCAGCGCGCACGCGGGACTGTGGTGCCGGACCGGTACGACGACCAGGTCGTCACGGACCAGCTCGGCCGCCAGGTCCCGCACCTCCCCCGCGTCCATCGGAGCCCTCAGCGGTCGAGTTCCCGGCGGGCGTCGAGGACGCGGCGCCACTGGCGGTCGGACTTCGCGCGCTGCTTGACCACCACGTCGAAGTAGTGCCGCAGCTTCTTCCCGTCGTCCGGGTTGTCCTTCAGCACCGTCCCGATCAGCTGCCGGGCCACGTGCTCACCACCGACCGTGCCGTCACCGAAGTACTGCGCGTCGAGACCGGCGGCGAACCCGACCGCGACCGCCTCCGCCGACGACAGCACGGCGCTCGGACGCTCGATCACCGTGCCCTCCGCGGTGACACCGTCCCGCAGGTCGTGGAAGGCCGTGACCAGCAGACTCACCACGTCGTCGGTGAGCCGGGTCTCGATCTCGGACTGGGCGAGCAGCGTCGCGGTCTGCTGCTTGACCAGCGCCTCCTCCAGCCGCCGGTCCGCGATCGGCCGCACGGTCTCGAAGTTGAACCGGCGCTTGAGCGCGCTGGACATCTCGTGCACGCCGCGGTCGCGCAGGTTCGCCGTGGCCAGGACGTTGAACCCGCGCTCGGCGAACACCGCGGCCTCGCCGCCGGAAAGCTCCGGGACATGGATGACCTTGTCCGACAGAACGCCGATCAGCACGTCCTGGATCTCCGGCTGGACGCGGGTGACCTCCTCGAACCGGCACGGCTTGCCCTGCTCCGCAGCGACGTACATCGGGCCTTTCACCAACGCCCGCCGGCTCGGGCCTTCGGCGAGCAGCAGGGCGTAGTTCCACGAATAGGTGATCTGGTCCTCGGTGGTGCCGGACGTGCCCTGGATCGTGCAGGTCGAGTCGCCGCCGATCGCCGCCGCGAAGAGTTCGGACAGCATCGACTTCGCGGTCCCGGGCTCGCCGACCAGGAGCAGGCCCCGGTTGCTCATCAGCGTGACCACGCAGCGGTCCACCAGCGCGTCGTCGCCGTAGAACTTCTGCCGTACGTCGAGATCGCGGTCGCCGAGTACGAACGCCCGCACCGCCCGGGGGGACAGCTGCCACCCGGCCGGGCGCGGGGCGGTGTCCGCCGCCCGGAGCCGTTCCAGTTCCGCGGCGTGCACGACCTCGGCCGGCTCCCGCAGAATCGTTGCGTTGGTCATCAGTACTCCGTCTTCTGCTGCCAGTCCGGATCGAAGCCGGAACCGTCGGAGGCCATCAGCCGGACGTCGTTGTAGACCTCGGAGAGCAGCACCGACGGCACGTCGCCGAGCCGCACGACCGTCCCGATGCCCGGACCGTCGGCCGACCGCAGCACCCGGACCGTGCCCAGGGCGACCGTCCGGTTCTGCTCGGGCAACGGGTTCCCCGAGAAGCCGACCTCGACGACCAGGCCGAGCGTCGGGAAGCGCTTCTCGTACTCGTAGAACCAGCCGGCGTCCTGCGCCGTACCGCGGGTGTAGCCGAGCTTCCCGGTCCGCCCGCGCAACGCGAACGCCTCGACCAGGTGGCCCTCGAAGTCGTTCAGGACCTGGGTGTCGGCGCGCTCGGCGGGCAGCCTGAAGATGCCCTTCCCGAACTGCTGGAACAGCGGCACGATCTCGTAGTCGTCGAAGTGCTGCTGCCAGCCGCGCACGGTGTCCTCGTCGAGCACCGTGTCGTGCGCGATCCGCACCACGGCATCCGGCCCGAACTCGACCTCGTTGTCGTCCACGTCGGTCAGCGAGCCGTCGTCGAGAGGCCGGAACACGGTCTTGCCGTCGGCGACCCAGGCCAGCCGTTGGAGCAGCCGGCGCATGATCGGATGGCCGTTCAAGTACCGCTGCCAGTCCTCGAACGGCCAGGTCCGCTCGGTGCACAACGCCTCGTACAACCGGTCGGCCTGCAACTGGACGACGGCCTTCAGCTCACGTTTGGCGGCCGAGAACGCCTTCTTCGCCGCCTTCACCGCGTCGGCGTCGTCGGTCTGCCGCGCCGCGGGCAGGGCCTTGAGCTTCTTGCCCTCCGGCGACAGCAACGCGACGGTCAGGTCCGGCTGCAGTACGGCGGTGAACACGCGATCGCCGTACGACAGGTCGATCCGGCCGTCCTCGTCGAGGCCGGCCACTGGAACGCTGCGGTCGGCGAGCTCGTTGATCGTCCAGCCCTTCCGCTCCGCGAGCGCCTCGGCCTGCCGGGTCGCCTCGTCCTGGAAGCTCTTCGTCCGGAACCGCGAGCCGACCGACAGCATCAGCTGAATCGCGCTCGGGTCCTCGATCCAGGCAAGCATCGCGATCAGCGCCTTGCCCTGCGCGGCCCGCGTGCCGTACCACTCCTTGAGGTACCGCCCGACCGGCGCGGCGGCGCGCTCACCGGCACAGGCCGCGGCGACGGCGAGCACGCCCTTGGAGGCGATCGCCGACCCGGCCGGCCGCGAGGCGAACCGGGGCAGGAGGTACGCGGTGATCTGGGCCAGGTTCATCCCCGCGAGCGGGCTGCTCGCGTTCTGCTGCGGGTATCTGGTCAGGTAGCTGTGCTGCCACGACGCAGCCTCCGACGCCAGCCGATGCGCCTCCTCCTGACTGATCGGTACGACGTCCTGCGCCAGCCACGTCTCCAGCAGGTGCTGCCCGAACTCCTCCCGCTCCGTCGGGTCGAACATCCCGCAGTACTTGCGCAGCAACGCATTCGGCTCCGGCGATTTCGCCTTCACCGCTTGGGCGATCAGCCACTTGAGCACCTCCGGCGGCACTGCATCGCCCGAGTCTGCCCAGTGCACCTTCGGCAGCAGGTCCCAGCGCATCCACTCGAGACCCTTGGGCAGCCCCTTGGCCAGGCCCTTCTCGGCGTCCTTCCGCAGGCCGTCGCGATCGACGTACTTCTCGACCGGCCGGCCGAGGCTCTCGAGCGCGTCCAGGAGCGCGCCGGTGGTGACGTCGTTCCTCTCCTTGGCGATCGCCGTTTCGAGAGCCGGTACGGCCGGCGTGTAGCGCAGCCGCTGAAGCCACTGCGCCGCAACGGCACGGACCTCCGCCTTGGTGTCCTTCAGCGCGGTGACGGGCCGTTCCTCGAACCCGTCGATGCGAGCCAGCATGTCCTGCGCAGCACGGCGTTTGCCCTTCTGCGGCCGCAGCGCGATCTTGGTCAGCGCCTCGACCGCCTCCCCGGGCAGCGTCGGCAACGTCGCCAACGCCCGGAACGGCATGTCGTCGTGCATGTAGTAGTCGCCGTTGATCTCCAGCATCTCCAGGAAGTGCGGCAACGCATGCCGCACGAACGGAGCCACCGCCTCGTCCGGCCAGTGGGTCGCGAGCCCGTTGTAGCTGCGCTTGTACCGGTCGGCGACGAGCGCGCTGCCGTCGAGCCCCATCGCGTCGAGGATCAGGGCGAGCTCGAGCAGCGTCGGATGCCCCGTCTCCTGGAACAAGCTGTTGTAGAACCCGCTCGCCTGCTCGGTGAGCAGGTGATTCCAGCCGGCCATCAGTACGCCGGTCCGGGCCAGCACCACCGTGGAGACGACCGGCCCCATCTCGGCCGCGTGCTCCCCCAGCACCAGGGCCAGCCAGTTCTGTGGCACCCGCCGCCTGACGATCTCGCAGGGCACCCCGGTCTCGAGTGTCGTCAGCACCTGCCGCAGATCGTCCTCGGTCAGGTTCAGCTCGTCACCGCTGCCCGCAAAGGTGTGGTTCCCCTGCATGATGCGGACCCACACCGCTCCGAGCACGGCCCGCAACTCGTCGGTGACGGGAACCCGCAGGTCGACAGGACGAATGCCCGGCGCCGGAGCTTCCTCCTGCGCGGACAAGGCCCAGGTGTCCAGGAGTTTGCGGACACTGGCCGCCCGATCGGCGCCGGCAACTTTCTCGGCCCACTGCCGTTGCTCCTCATCATCTGTTGCCCAAAGCAACTTCAGCGCCTCGATGCGCTGCTCCGGCTTGCCCTTCTCGGCCAGCACCCGGAGCTGGGCAATCACGCCGTCGACGGCCAGGAACGGCTGGGCCGCGGCCCGGACCTCCCGGTTCGACGAGGCCGCGATGCAAGCGATCTGCGCGGGGAACTCCCGCAGGGTCTCCGCCGACAGGTGCGGCAGGTGGGCGAGCGCCGACTGCTGGTGGGCGACCTTGTCGAGCGTCAGGCCGGACCGCAGCGCCGGGGCATTCCGCCGTACCGCGTCGTCGTACCCGGACATGCCGCGGACGGCGTGGATCCGGTACTCCGGGAAGTAGCCGGTGTGCCCGGTCGGGATCTCGAAGGCGATCAGCAGCATCGTGGCCGGGTCGAACCCCTCGGCCGTCAGTAGTTCCTCGAACCGTTCGTGGCTGAAGCTCGCGTAACTGGACGAGACATTGCCGAGCTGGAACAGCAGCGCACCGATCCAGGCCGGCTGCCCGGCCATGTCGCGCGGAAAGTACTCCAGGGTGCTGGAGAGCACCCTCCCCAGCACCTTGGCCCAGCGGCCCAGCACGTCGATCGGCATCTCGGACAGGCTCTCCACGACGCGATGCAAGGCGAGATGCGACGGGGACGTGTCGTAGGCGTGCCCAATCACCCTCAGATGCCAGGCCGCCTCGTACCCGCCGAGGCGGCCGAGCACGGACCGCGGCGAACCTTCGAGCACGTAGGAAACCAGGTCGTCGTGCAGGCCGGCATCCCCCTGTGCCACCGGCTCCGTCGCGGCGCGCAGGTCCGCGTCGAGTGTTGTTGTCATCCCCACCCCCAGGTCGTCGAGTCCCCGAAAGCTACCGACGACCTCCGACAGTTTCAGCAGTACGGCGGGTTCGACGTCACTGCCGAGCAGACGCGGAGGAACAGGTTGAACAGCCGGTAGAGCTGGAGCATGTCTGCTTCGAGGGTCACCGTGCGGTCGTCGCGGCGGGTGACGCCGGGGATGGCGGTGAGGTGGGAGGGTACCGAGGCGGACTGCCAGCGGACGGCCATTGTCCGGGGACCGGTGGGGCGGGCGGGGTGGGAGAGGTTGGCCAGGGCGTCGGCGGTAGTGGACTCGATCGCCTCGCGGGCCTCGGCGACCGGGACCAACTGGGCGGCGAAGCGGTCCTTGGCGAACTTGACCGGGACGGTCGCCACCGCGGGGTCCCACGCCTTCATCTCGTCGCAGGCGGTGTCGTCGCCGGTCAGGAGGGCGACCGCTACGCCGTACGCCGCGGCGGCCGCGTGGAACAGGCCGATCTCGCCGGTGACCTCATCGTCGAGCCAGATGTCCTCGATCTCGTGGCCCATGAAGCTGTGGCTGAGCACGCCCAGAACGCCGGCGCGGGCGTGGTACCCGACGCAGAGCGCCGCGTCGTACTCCGGGGTCAGGCCCTCCATCATGCCCATCGGCTTCGGGCGGCCCTTGATCAGGCGGGCGCGCGGGTCGAGGAGGTCGGGCAGCAGGTTGCGCATCGGGCCGTGCGCGTCGTTGACCAGTACCTCGGTCGCGCCGGCGGCGTACGCACCGCGGACCGCGGCGTTCACGTCCTCCGTCATCAGCACCCGGGCGCGCTCGTAGTCGCGGCCCGGCGGCTGGACGTCCTCCGCGTCGACGACTCCGGTGATGCCTTCCATGTCCGCACTCACATAGACCTTCACACGCAGCAGCGTATGTTCTGACTATGAGCGGTCGCGCCGAGGTCCGGGCGTGGCGGCCCGGTCTGCCCGGCGTCGTCGAGGTCCTGCACGCCCATTTCCCGTCGCACGCGTACCCGAGCCACACGCACGACGCGTGGACGGTGCTGATCGTCGACGAGGGCGCCGTCCGGTACGACCTCGATCGGCATGAGCACGGGCTCGCGCAGGCACAGGTCTCGCTGTTGCCGCCGCACGTTCCGCACGACGGGCGCTCGGTGTTTCCGGGCGGTTTCCGAAAACGTGTTCTGTACCTGGCGCCGGACCGGCTCGGCGGCCCCGACCTGATCGGCGCGGCGGTCGACCAGCCCGAGTACGTCGACGCGCTGCTGCGGCACCGGATCCATCAGTTGCACCGGGTGCTCAGTGACGGACGCGAGGATCTGGAGGCCCAGAGCCGGCTGACGTTGATCGAGGAGCGCATCCAGCAGCACCTCACGCGCCAGGTTGAAGAGCCGGGCGGCAGCGCCGAGGTCGCCAAGCGGCTGCGGGACGCCGGTGTGGCGGGCCGGCTGCGGGACCTGCTGGACGCGCATGTCGCGGACGGGCTCACGTTGGAGGACGCCGCCCGGATCGTGCACGCGCACCCGGCGCACCTGGTGCGGGCGTTCAGCCGGGAGTTCGGGATGCCGCCGCACCGGTACCTGACCGGGCGGCGGGTCGACCTCGCGCGGCGGTACCTGCTGGACGGGCGCCCGGCGGCCGAGGTGGCGACGTTGGCCGGCTTCTACGACCAGTCACACCTGAACCGGCACTTCAAGAAAGTGCTCGGGGTCACACCGACGAGCTTTGCGGGGCCTTAGCTGCCTTGTAGGCGCGGACACCCCAGGTGCCCAGCAGCGCCGCGATCAGCAGATTCACGACGATCAGGATCGTGTGCGCGACGTAGTACCCGGTCGGGCGGTCCTCGGTGTCGACGAGCGCCTTGATGAAGCGCACATAGGTGATGACGTTCCAGGCCGCGATCGCGAGCAGGACGACGGCGTGTTTCCGTTCGAGTTTCACTCAGCCATTCTGACTCGGGCGGTCGACCATCCGGAGCAGCTGGGTCCGGTTGGCCACGCCGAAGCGGCGGTACAGGCGGGTCAGCTGCGACTCGACTGCCTTCACCGACAGGTACAGCGCCGCGGCGATCTCCCGGTTCGTGGAGCCGTCGCGGACCATCGAGACGATCTGCTGCTCGTTGTCGGTCAGCTCCGACGGCAGCCGGCTGCGGCTCGGTACGTCGAGGCGCGCGAGCTCGGTCTCGGCGACCTCGCGCCAGGCGGGTGCGCCGTACGCCTCGAACTGCTCGATCGCGTCCAGGAACGCGGTGCGCGCCACCGAGCGGCGCCGGGCCTGCCGCGCGATCCGGCCGCGGGTCAGCTCGCAGCGCGCGAGATCGAGTGGGTAGACCCGGTCTCCCGCCGTACCGACGGCCTTCTCCAGCAGCTCCAGCGCCGCGGCCGGGTCGCCCTGCTTGGCGATCAGCAGCGCCTCGGCGCGATCCAGGCCGAGCTTGACGACGCCGCGGTCCAGGTTCTCGGCGCGGGTGCGGATCTCGGCGATCAGGGCGGCCGCGTCGTCCAGCCGGCCGGCGGCGACCAGGGCCTCGGCGTAGTCCGCGTGCCACGGGATGACCGCGGGGTCCCACGGCATCGCCGCCTCCCCTGACTCCGCGATCGCGTCGAACGCCTCCACGGCCCGCTGCGGGTCGCCCGTCAGCACACCGAGCATCCCGAGACTGGCCAGCGCGGGGCCGGTCCACTCGTCGTTCCCGATCCGGCGGACCTCGTCCAGCGCGGCGTCGGCGAGCTCGCGGCCCATGGCCGCCGTACCGCCCGCCCACTCCGCGCGGCTGGCGATGATCAGACCGACCTCGGCCTCGTCGCCGATGTCGCGCATCAGCTGGTAGCACTCGTGCCCGGCGGCGAGCGCGTCCGCGCCCCGGCCGCTGCGCTCGTAGATCGCCGTCGCCGAGATCAGGACCGACGCCAGCCAGCGCATCGCGCCGTGGTCGCGGACCTCGTCGGCCAGTGCGGTGATACCGGTGATCGCCTCGGCGGTCCGGCCGCGGAACAGCTCCTGCATCGCGGCCATCTGGCGCGCGTTCACCGTGGCCTTGGTGAGCGGCAGGCCCTTGGCGAGGTCGGCGGCCTGCAACAGTACGGCGTCCGCGGACTGCTCGGCGTCGCGGGCGATCAGCACCGAGCTGGCGGCGCTCAGCGCGTCGACGACCGCCTCGGTGTCACCGGCTTCACGTGCCAGCGCCTCGGCGATCCGGGCGTCCTCCTGCGCATCGTCGAGGCTGCGGTCGAAGTAGTGGCTGTGGCTGCGCTCGATCCGCACCCGCGCCTCGAGCCGCTGGTCCCCCGCGGCCGCCTTGAAGGCCTCCGCGAGCAGCTCGACGCGACGGTCCCGCTCCGGCCAGACGGCATCCGCGCAGAGCAGCAGCGCCGGCACCTTGGTCGCCGGCAGGGTCGCGGTCTGTACCGCGAGACGCGCCATGTCGGCCGACTCCGCCAGGTGACCCGCGGCGGCCGCGTCGTCGGCCGCGCGGGTGAGCCGCCGGGCGCGCTCATCCGGCTGCGTGCACGGCGTACGGTCCGCGCTCAGGCGCCACAGGGTCGCGGCGGCACCGGGCGCGCCTCGTCCGGCGGCGACGGTGGCGGCTTCCTCGATGGCCGCGGCCAGCGCCGCGTCGGCCTCCTGGGTGGCGAGGGCGCGGTGGGTCGCGTTCTCGACCGGTTCGTCCACCGCGGCGGCGAGTTGGGCGTGGGCCTGGCGGCGGGCGGCCGAGGTGGCCTCGGCGTACACGAACTCGCGGAGCAGCGGATGGGTGAACCGGAGTCGCTCGGCGGAGATGTCGATCAGGCCGAGGGTCTCCGCCTCGGCCAGGTCCGCGTCGATCGGGCGGCCGAGCGACGCGGCGAGCTGCGTCGTGGTCGGGCGCGGCGACGACGCAGCGTGCAGGAGCACCTCGTGAGTGCCGGTGGACAGCGTGGCCAGACGCTCCCCGAGCAGGGTCTTCAGGCGGCTGGACACCGGCAGCGGGTCGTTGGGCGAGACGCTCTTCGGATGCCGCAGTACGGCGCGCCCGAGCTCCAGGGCCATGAACGGGTTGCCGGCGCTCGCGGTGAAGATCCGCCGGGCGGTGCGGACCGGGAGCGGGCTGGACAGCCGCTGCCGGAGCAGGCCGAGGACGTCGGGCTCGGTGAGCGGCGGGACCTCGAGCTGGAGGACGGGCTCCGGGCACGCGTCGGCCATCACCGGCAGGTCCCCGTCGGCGACCTGCTCGGTGGCGAGCAGGTGCACCCCCTCGGTCAGCCGGCGGGCGCAGAACGTCAGCACCTCGAGGCTGGACGGATCCACCCACTGGATGTCGTCGACGACGATCAGCACCGGGCCGGTCGTGGCGAGCCGGCGCAGAACGTGCAGGACGGCGAGCCGAACGGCCAGCTCGTCACGGACCGTGTCCGGGGCGCTCGCCTTCAGCAGCGCCACCTCGAGCGGCTGCCGGAGGTGGTCGGGAAGCACCTGCCAGGCGAAATCGAGCTGGTGGGAGAGCAGGTCGAGGAGCGTGACGTACGGCAGGCCGGCCTCGGCGTTGGACGGTGCCGCGCTGAGGATCCGGCAGCCCTGACGAACACGCTCCGCAACCAATGTCCGGGCGAGGGCCGACTTGCCGATACCGGTCGGGCCGTAGAGCAGCACACTGCCGCTGGTCTCGAGCTGCTTGGTGGCACGCTCGACCAGTCCTGCTCGCCCGACCAGCTCGTCGTCAGTCAATACAACTCCTCGAAGGATTACCTTCGCCGATTATCACAGTCGATCGGTGTTCGACACGGCGAGTGTCACATGAGGAAAGGTGCTGGCCACCATCCTGACACCCATTCCTGTCTGGTTCCGAGCAGTCAGCACGGCACGATCGTGCCGGGGCACCGGATGGTCTTTCGACGACTTTGGGCCCCCACCAACCGTTTCACCCCTGCGAGAACGGTTGATGGGTGCCCGAAGAGCGTGGACGTCAGATGGATTCGAGGTCGCGTTCGATCGCGGCGAGTTCCTCCTCGGTGCCCTGGACCTTGGGGCCGGTGAACCAGCGGCGGGCGGACAAGAACCAGTACGCCGCCGCGAAGCCGAGCACGACCAGGACCGCGACCGGCGTGTAGTTGAACGTGCTACCGGTGACCGGGCTGACCTGCGGCAGCATGAACAGGATCGTGATGAACGCGACCCAGACGATCGCGACGATGCCGATCGGGCGGCTCCAGCGGCCGAGGTTCCACGGGCCCGGCTGGAAACGGTCGCCCTGCAGCAGCCGCAGCAAAGCGGGCAGGACGTAGGCGATGTAGAGGCCGATGACCGCGATCGACGTGACGGCGGCGTACGCGGTCGCGTTCCACAGGTACGGCAGGCCGAGGACGAACGCCCCGCCCGCGGCCAGCCAGATCGCGTTCGTGGGTGTCCGGGTGCGGTGATTGATCTTGTGCCAGAACTTCGACCCGGGCAGCGCGCCGTCGCGGGAGAACGCGTAGATCATCCGCGAGTTCGCCGTCACCGACGACATGCCGCAGAACAACTGCGCGCCGATCACGACCAGCAGCAGGATCTTCCCGGTGACCATGCCGACCGCGTCGATGAAGATCTGCGCCGGCGGTACGCCCGTGTCGCCGCTGAGCGCGCCGTCGTAGCTCTGGATCGCGAACGTCAGCCCGATCAGCAGCACCCACCCGGCGGCCAGCGACACCAGGATCGACATCACGATCCCGCGCGGGCCCGAGCGGGCCGCGTCGTGCGTCTCCTCGGTCATGTGCGCCGAGGCGTCGTACCCGGTGAACGTGTACTGCGCGAGCAGCAGGCCGAGCAGTGCGACGTAGAAGGTGGATCCCCAGCCGGTGTTGTTGACGAAGTGACCGAACACGAACGACGCCGACTGGTGCTTGTCCGGGACGAACACGAGCGCGCCGACAATGAACAGCACGCCGACGATGTGCCACCAGACGCTGATGTCGTTGAGCCTGGCGACCAGCTTCACGCCGAACGAGTTCAGCAGCCCGTGCACCAGCAGGATGATCCCGAACAGCACGATGGTGTGACCGGGTGTCGCGCTGAAGCCGAACTGCAGGTCGAGGAACGCGTTCAGGAAGAACGCCGCGCCGAAGTCGATGCCGGCCGTCACCGCGACCTGGCCGAGGAAGTTGAACCACCCGGTGAACCAGGACCAGGCGGCGCCGTTCGACGGGGCGAGTTTCGCCGCCCAGTAGTACAGGCCGCCGGCGGTCGGGTAGCTCGAGCAGACCTCCGCCATCGCGAGGCCCACGAACAGCGTCATCAGGCCGACGATCGGCCAGCCCCAGACGATCATCACCGGGCCGCCGGTGTTCATCCCGAACCCGTACAGGGTCAGGCAGCCGGACAGGATCGAGATGATCGTGAAGGACACCGCGAAGTTCGAGAAGCCGGACATCGTCCGGGACAGTTCCTGCGCGTATCCCAACTGATGCAGGCGTTTCTCGTCGTCGGTCATCGGGGCGGAGTCGGTGCGGTCGTTGCTCACTGGGCCTCCTCAGCACTGCGGCTCAATGGTCTCCCCCCAGACCTTTAGCTCATTGAGGCACCGGGTTCCGGACGTGTCAAGGGAAACGGCGCGCATTGACATCACGGCCGGGACTTGCGTCAATGGTTCAGGGACAGACCAATAGACTCCGGGAGTGGGCCGTGCTGAGTGTCGAGGAATTGCGGAGGCTGGTCGATGCCGGTGAGGTCGACACGGTGCTCGTGGCGATCACGGACATGCAGGGGCGCCTTCAAGGAAAGCGTTGCGGTGCACGGTATTTCCTGGAGGAGGTGCTGAAACACGGCACCGAGGGCTGCAACTACCTGCTCGCCGTCGACGTCGACATGAACACTGTGGACGGATACGCGATGTCGTCGTGGGAGCGCGGGTACGGCGACATGGTGATGGCGCCAGATCTCGACACGCTGCGCCTGGTGCCGTGGCTGGAGGGCACCGCGCTGGTGCTGTGCGACGTGCAGTGGCTGGACGGTACGCCGGTGATCGCCTCGCCGCGGCAGGTGCTGCGCGCGCAACTCGACCGGCTGTCCGAGCGCGGGCTGAAGGCGTACGTCGGGACCGAGCTCGAGTTCATCGTCTTCGACGACACCTACGAAACCGCGTGGAACAAGCGGTATCGCGACCTGACACCGTCCAACCAGTACAACGTCGACTACTCGCTCGTCGGCACGTCCCGGATCGAGCCGCTGCTGCGCGACATCCGCAACGGGATGACCGGCGCCGGTCTGTACGTCGAGTCCGCGAAGGGCGAGTGCAACCTCGGCCAGCACGAAATCGCTTTCCGGTACGACGAAGCGCTGGTGACGTGCGACAACCACTCGATCTACAAGACCGGCGCGAAGGAGATCGCGGCCAAGCACGGCAAGAGCCTCACGTTCATGGCGAAGTACGACGAACGCGAGGGCAACTCATGCCACATCCACCTGAGCTTCCGCGGTGACGACGGCTCGCCGGTGCTGGCTGGTGACGGCTCTCATGGCTTCTCGCGGCTGATGGAACATTTCATCGCCGGCCAGCTCGCCTGTCTGACCGAGTTCACGTATCTGCTCGCGCCGAACATCAACTCCTACAAGCGTTTCGTCCACGGCAGCTTCGCTCCGACAGCCGTCGCGTGGGGCCTCGACAACCGCACCTGCTCGCTGCGCGTGGTCGGTCACGGCGATTCCTTGCGGGTCGAGAACCGCCTGCCCGGCGGCGACGTGAACCCGTACCTCGCCGTCGCCGCGATCATCGCCTCCGGCCTCCACGGCATCGAGCAGGAACTGGAACTCGAGCCACTCCTGGAGGGCAACGCCTACGAGTCCGCCGACAAGGAACACGTCCCGGCCACCCTCCGCGAAGCCGCCGCCCTCTTCACCGGCTCGAAACTCGCCCGCACCGCCTTCGGCGACGAGATGGTCGACCACTACACCAACGCCGCCCGCGTCGAACTGGCCGCCTACGACGCCACCGTCACCGACTGGGAGCGAATCCGTGGCTTCGAACGCCTCTAAACCGCGTATCGGCATCACGACGTACCTGGAGCCGGCCACCTGGGGCATCTGGCAGCGGCCGGCCGCGCTGGTCCCACAGGTGTATCTCGACGCGGTGGTAGCGGCCGGAGGGGTGCCGCTGCTGCTGCCGCCTGTGGGGACCGATCCTTCGGTTCTCGACGTTCTGGACGGCCTGGTCATCGCCGGTGGCTGCGATGTCGACCCGGCTTCGTACGCCGCCGTGCCACATCCGGAAACCGTGGACACCCGCGTGGACCGGGACCACCACGAAGCAGTCCTGGTCCGGGCCGCCTTGGACCGTGACCTGCCGCTGCTGGCAATCTGCCGCGGCCTGCAGATGCTCAACGTGACCCTCGGCGGCACGCTGCACCAGCACCTGCCCGACGTCGTGGCCCACGACGAGCACCGGCCGTCGCCCGCGGTCTTCGGCGCCGTCGAGGCGAAGATCGAGCCCGGCACGCTGACCGCACGCATCCTCGGCGAGAGCGCTGTTGGCAGCTGCTACCACCACCAGGCGCTCGACGTCGTCGCACCCGGCCTGAAGGTCACCGCCCGCGCGGGTGACGGCACCGTCGAGGCCGCCGAAGTGGAAGGCCACGACTTCGCCCTCGGCGTCCAGTGGCATCCCGAGGAGAACCCGGAAGACCTGCGGCTCTTCACCGCACTGATCAGGAGCACGACATGACGTACGACGTGATCAATCCGGCCACCGAGAAGGTGATCCGGACGATCTCTCTGGCTTCCGAGGCCGAAGCCGACGCGGCGATCGACCGGGCCGCTCGCGCCTTCGAGACCTGGCGCGATGTGACACCCGCCGATCGCGGACGACTGCTGCGGCGCTTCGCGGACGCGGTCGACGCTGATCTGGAGAACCTGGCCGCGCTGGAGGTCGAGAACGCCGGGCACACGATCGGAAACGCCCGCTGGGAAGCCGGAAACGTCCGTGAAGTCCTCACCTACTACTCCGCGGCCCCGGAACGCCTTTTCGGAAAGCAGATTCCGGTGGCCGGCGGCGTCGACGTGACGTTCCAGGAGCCGCTCGGCGTGGTCGGGGTCATCGTTCCGTGGAACTTTCCGATGCCGATCGCGGGCTGGGGCTTCGCGCCGGCGCTGGCGGCCGGAAACACCGTTGTGCTGAAACCCGCCGAGCTCACCCCACTGACCGCCCTGCGCCTCGGCGAACTCGCACTGGAGGCCGGCCTGCCGCCCGGCGTCCTCGAAGTCGTGCCCGGTAAGGGAACCGTTGTCGGAAACCGTTTCGTCACGCATTCCGCCGTCCGGAAAATCGTCTTCACCGGCTCCACCACGGTCGGCAAGCAGATCATGGCCGGCTGCGCAGACCAGGTGAAGCGCCTGACACTCGAGCTGGGCGGCAAGTCGGCGAACATCGTCTTCGCCGACGCCGATCTCGAGAAGGCGGCAGCCCAGGCGCCGTACGGTGTTTTCGACAACGCCGGCCAAGACTGCTGCGCACGCTCCCGGATCCTCGTCGAGCGCTCGGCGTACGACCGTTTCCTGGAACTGCTCGAACCAGCCGTCAAGAACTTCAAGGTCGGCGACCCGAGCGATCCGGCGACCGAGATGGGCCCGCTGATCTCCGCCGCACAGCTCGAGCAGGTCGCGTCGTACGTCGAGAACCCGGCTTTTCAAGGTACTGCGCCGAGCGGGCCAGGATTCTGGTTCCCGCCGACCGTGCTCGCGCCGGCGCCTGACCGAGCTCTGCGGGAGGAGATCTTCGGGCCGGTGGTAGCGGTCGTTCCGTTCGAGGACGAGGCCGACGCGCTGCGGATCGCGAACGACAGCGAGTACGGGCTGTCCGGCTCGATCTGGACCCGCGACGTCGGCCGCGCGCTGCGGGTGGGCCGCGGTGTCGAGGCCGGCAACCTGTCGATCAACTCGAACTCGTCGGTGCGCTACTCGACCCCGTTCGGCGGATACAAGCAATCCGGCCTCGGCCGGGAACTCGGCCCGGACGCGCTCGCCACGTTCACCGAGACCAAGAACATCTTCATCAGCACGGAGGATTGATATGGACGTCAAGGCACACCGGCTCGAAGGCAGAGTCGCTGTCGTCACGGGTGGCGCGAGCGGGATCGGCCTGGCCACGGTCCGACGGCTCGCGGCCGAGGGCGCGCACGTCGTGATCGGCGACCTCGACCCGGCCGCGGGGAAGGACGCGGCGGACGAGGTCGGCGGGCTGTTCGTACCGACCGACGTCACCGACCCGGCCGCGGTCGACAACCTGTTCAAGCAGGCCTTCGACACGTACGGCGCGGTCGACATCGCATTCAACAACGCGGGCATCTCGCCGCCCGACGACGCATCCATCCTGGACACCGGCCTGGACGCGTGGCGCAAGGTCCAGGAGGTCAACCTGACCTCGGTTTACCTCTGCTGCAAGGCCGCCATCCCCTACATGCAACGCCAGGGCCGGGGCTCGATCATCAACACAGCGTCCTTCGTCGCGATCATGGGCGCCGCAACCTCCCAGATCTCCTACTCGGCCTCCAAGGGCGGCGTCCTCGCCATGAGCCGCGAACTAGGCGTCGAATTCGCCCGCCAGGGCATCCGCGTCAACGCCCTCTGCCCCGGCCCCGTCAACACTCCCCTCCTCACCGAACTCTTCGCCAAAGACCCCGAACGAGCCCAACGCCGCCTCGTCCACGTCCCCATGGGCCGCTTCGGCGAGCCAGAGGAGATCGCCGCCGCCGTAGCCTTCCTGGCCAGCGACGACTCCTCCTTCATCACCGCCAACACCTTCCTGGTAGACGGCGGCATCTCCGGCGCCTACGTAACCCCGATGTAGCCCCGGGTTGTCCGCTCGTCTTGGGGTTCTCCACTCGTAGACCAGCAGAGCACCTCCAACACGGGTGGATATCCATCCCCTGAAGTTGCTGCGGGCGGGGCCGCCGGGCGCAGGGCTCCGGATCGTTCGACGGATGCAGTCTTAGGCTGGGGGCATGGTCGTTCAGGCAGATGATGCGGTGTTCCGGCCCGTGCGGGCCGGGAACCCGTTCGAGGAGACGGTCGAGCGGTTGCTGCAGGCAATCAAGCTCGGCGTCGTCGTCCCCGGCGACCGCCTCCCGCCCGAGCGCGAGCTCGCCGCCCGCCTGAACGTCAGCCGCGTCACCCTCCGCGAGGCCATCCACGCCCTCACCGAAGCCGGCTACGTGGAGTCCCGCCGCGGCCGGTACGGCGGCACGTTCGTCAACGAGCACCTCCCCAAACCCCGCCGTACGACGGCCAAACGCCTCGCCCGCGACCTGGCAGCCGGCCTGGACGACGCCCTGACCCTCCGCCAGGTCCTGGAAACCGGCGCCGCCGAAGCCGCCGCCACCCGCGACCTCACCACCGCCGAACGCGACCACCTGGAACGCTGCCTGGCCGACACGACCGCCGCCACCCTCACCGACTACCGCCGCTTGGACTCCCGCCTCCACCTGGCCATAGCCGAGGTAACCGGCTCCCCCTCCCTCACATCAGCCATGGCCGACGTCCGAATGCGCCTCAACGAGCTCCTGGACGCCATCCCCCTCCTGGAACCCAACCTCCACCACTCCAACACCCAGCACCAGGCCATCGTCACCGCGATCCTCACCCAAGACCCCACAACCGCCCGCACAGCCATGCAAGAACACCTGGCCGGCACCGAGGCCCTCCTCCGCGCCTTCCTCGAATAGAAATGCCCCGGCCGATGAATCGGCCGGGGCACGGAGCGGAGGTTCAGCTGATGGTGAGGATCTTGTTGACCGTGTAGGCCGGGGCGTGATCAGCGTCGCCCGGGAACCACACCCGGTAGGCGATCTGCCCGCGCACGGCCGGCTTGATACCGAACGCGTACTTGCCGGACGTGCTGAGCTTCATCGACGCGATCGACTTCCAGACCTTGCTGCCGTACTGCTGCAGATACACGGTCTGTCCGGCGTGCGCCGGAGCGACGTAGCCACTGAACGCCGCGGCGCCACCGAGACGGATGGACGACGGCGACAGCACAGCCGAGATCGTCGGGCGGACCTGCACCGTGATGTCCGCGGTACGGGTACCCATCAGGCTCTCGTTGCCCGGGAACGTCAGCATGTACACCGACGACACCAGCGGCTTGTGCACCACCGACAACGTCCCCGTCGACGACGTCTTCAACGCCGCCAGCAAGGTGAACTTCGACGAGTTCTTCGGCCGCACGTACACGTTCACCGGCAACCCGGCATAGGCCACGTTGTCGATCCGCAGGGTGCTCCCCCGCAGGGTGATCGAACCGCCGTAGTCGATCAGGGTCGATGTCATGCTGATCCCGGACTTCATCCCGAGCAGTTGTCTGGTTGCGACAGGGCTGACCTTGCCGCTGCGGTCCTTCACCCAGGCCGCGTAGGTGTACGTCGTACCTTGCGCGAGGCCGGTGTTCTTCACCGCGGTCCCGGTCCCCGCGTACGCGAGCGATCCGGTGGTCAGCGTAGGTACGACACTGCTCGGGTTGCGTCGCACGATCACCTGGTCGAGGTCCGACATCGGCGCGATCTTCCAGCTGAGGTTCGCCGCGAGATAGGCGCCCGCGGCGGCAAAGTCCGGTTTCCCTGGAGTCAGGTCGACCGTCGTGAAGAGGCTGCTGAAGGCACCCATCCAGTTGTAGGTCGTGTCCTTCACGTCAACCGCGAGGATTCGGTAAGGCGTGTTGTCGAGCAGCGGCGTCGTCGGGCTGAGGATCGCCCTGTTGGTAGCCGCGTCGTACTCGACCGTCGCTGCAACGGTTGAATCGGTCTTCGCATTGATCAACCGGACCGTCGTCGTATTCACGCTGTCCGCCATGGCCGGACGCGCGAAGGTCACGAAAGGCTTGACGTCGAGCGGCGCTCCGAACGTCTGATCGCCCGGCGAGGCGTCGAGGGCCGGATATGCGTCTCCGCCCGATGTAGGCGTGGTCTGGCAGATGAAGCTGTCGACCGTGTATGCGCGCGTGTCGCGCGCCCCGTTGTGGTTGCGGATCGAGAAATAGGTCGGACCGTTCTCGGGCAGTTTGACTGCAACTTCCAGACCGATGACCCCGGGGCGATCCGGCTGGCCGAATGCGGGCAGGCGCACCTCGCCGAACGCCTTCGGCTTGAGCGAGGCGTCGTACACCGACACCACGGGAGCGAGATTCTGTGCGTACGCCGCTGAGTCGTACTCCGGCATGGTGACGGAGATGCAGATGTCCCAGTAGGTAGAAGTCATCTTGTACCAATCGACATCGCCCTCGGTCCCGATGTTTCCACTGGCCCTCTGCTGCAGCTCGATCGATGTCGCGCGAACTGGCTGGTCGTCGGCGTCCGGGATACCGGGAGCGAAATCCGGAGCCCACGGGCCGCCGAGGGCGTGATATGCGTCGACGACGCCGGACCCGTAGTACGGGTCGAGGCCTCGCGGACCGGAGTCGCGGGCGGTCGCCTTCAGGCGTGCGATCACCTGGTCCGGCGTCAACGACGGCCATTTGTTGCGGACCAGCGCAGCGACGCCGGAAACGATCGCTGTGGAGAAGGATGTACCCGACAGACCGGTGTAGTACGGCGCGCTACCTGAGGGCGTCAGAGCACGGGGTGCCGTACTGGCGATGCCGAAGCCGGGGGCGACCACATCGACGTCGCGGGGGCTGCTGAAGCTGGTCAGTACGCCGTTCCGGTCCGTCGCGCCGACGCCTAGTACTTCCGGATAGGAGGCTGGCCACGTCTGGAACTCCGCCGTACCGCTGTCGCCGACTGCCGCGACCACCAGCACACCGTTCGCGACCGCATTCTTGATCGCGTCGTGGACGATCTCGTTGGCGTACCCGCCGCCCAGCGACATGTTGATGATCCGGGCGCCGTTCTTGACGGCCCAGTTGATACCCATGACCAGTTTGCCGTCGGAGCCGTTGCCGTTGTCGTCCAGCACCTTGACCGGACGGATCTTGGCGTCCCAGGCTACGCCGGCGATCCCGATGCCGTTGCCGGTGCCAGCCGCGATGATGCCTGCCACCGCGGTGCCGTGGCCGTCGCCGTCGTTCGGCAGCGTCGCGGTGTTGAAGAGGTTGTATCCCGGCAGGAGATGGCCGGCCAGATCCGGGTGACCGGCGTCGACACCGGTGTCGAGTACGGCGATCGTCTGCGACCCGGCCGACTTGGTCAGGTCCCACGCCTGGTTGAGCCGAACGGTCGGCAGGTACTTCTGGTAGTTGGCGTAGAACGGGTCGGCCGGAGTGGCGAGCTTGTGCCGGATGTAGTTGAGCGAGGCGAGCTCGACCGACGGGTCGGTCTTCAAGCGCTTCAACGCGTCGGGCGCCGGCACGTCACCCGTCACCGTGACCACCTCGGAGGAGGTCACGGACACGTCGGGCTTGCCGTGGATCTTGGCCATGGCGGCCTTGCGGGCCGAGGTGGTGGCCTTTGATTTGAACTTCACGAGGACCGAGTTGGCTTCGTAGGACGGTCCGGCGGGTTTGCCGATGGTGGGCTTCGCCTTGAAGGGGAGGGGCTCGGCGGCGCTTCCCGAGGAGCCGGTGACCGCCACCAGGGTGGTGGCGACCAGGGCGGCGGGGAGTACGAGTCGTAGTACCTGGGCAGACGTCAGCGGCATGCGGGCGCGGCGCATCCAGAACTCCAGCAAGAGAGGGGGTGAGAACCAGTGCGGCCCCCGCGGCACCGGTATAGACAGGCAGACGTTTTATCGTTCAGAAGGCGGCTTGCGCAAGTACGTTGCAGCTAGTTGCAGGTGACCGGCGCGGTGGTGCCGTGGCACCAGTCAGACACGGAATGGGTTGGCACCCCGCGGGATGGTGGGGAAAATCGCCGGATTCGGCCGCACCGCCCAAAGCGGCCCGATTCGTGGAGGACCGCTATGCGATCTTTCGTTACCCGTCCCCGCGCCCTGGCCGTGCTTCTGGCCGGTACGGCGCTCGCGTTCAGTCCGCTCGGTGGACAGGCGACCGCGAAGGCGCCTGTCGACCAGACCGCCGGAGCGGCGTGTTTCACGCCCGAGGAAGGTCCTGCCGCGCGTGGTGGCTTCGGGGCCGACCACCGGGAGTTGTCGGCGGCCGAGCAGAAGGCCATCGACGTCCGGACCGCGGAGATCTTGAAGGCCAAGAAGGCGCGTGTCGGCACGTTGGCGTCGGCCAGTGTCCCGGTGTACATCCACGTGATGCTGAGCAAGTCCGGCGCCGGTGACGTCACCTCGACCCAGATCAACCAGCAGATCGCCGAGCTGAACCAGGACTTCGCAGGTCAGGAGTCTTCCCAGGCCGCGAACACCGGCTTCACGTTCACGCTGGCCGGCGTCAACCGGTACTACAACGACCAGTGGCACAAGGACCGGCAGAGCACCTCGTACCGCTCGCAGACCCGTCAGGGCGGTAAGAACGCCCTGAACATCTGGCTGGTCGACTTCTCGTACCTCGGGATCGCGACCTTCCCGTGGGACTACGCGAGCAACCCGTCGATCGACGGCATCCGGGTGCAGTACAGCTCCCTGCCCGGCGGCTCGGCGACCAACTACAACGACGGCAAGACCGCGACCCACGAGGCCGGTCACTGGTTCGGGCTGTACCACACGTTCCAGGGCGGCTGCACGAGCACGAACGACTCGGTGGCCGACACGCCCGCGCAGAGCAGCTCGTCCAGCGGCTGCCCGGAGGGCCGGGACTCCTGCTCGCTGCCCGGTCTGGACCCGATCCACAACTACATGGACTACTCCTACGACTCCTGCTACAACCAGTTCACCCCGGGGCAGTCGACCCGGATCAGCGACATGTGGACCGCCTACCGGGCATGAGACCCGACTGTGACATCTGCACCGTCGGCCAACTAGAGTGCCGCCGATGCGTTTGCTTCTGACGGCCTGCGCGACCACCGCACTGGTGGCCGCCGGACCTCTGACAGCGACTGCCGCCGGCTCGGGCCCACAAAGCCCGGTCGGCGGCGAGCTGCTGACCGCGAAGCCGACGGTGGTCGCCGACGGGGCGTCGCCGCCGGTAGTGCAGGCATCGGCATACGTCGTGGCGGACGTCGACACCGGGCAGGTGCTCGCGGCCAAGGCGCCGCATGCGCAGCTCCGCCCGGCCAGCACTCTCAAGACGCTCACCGCTCTGGTCCTGCTGCCCCGGCTGAAGAAGACCGATCCGGTCGTCGGGTCGGACGCCGACGCCGGCATCATCGGCAGCAAGGTCGGGGTGTACCCGGGCCTGCAGTACACCGTCGACCTGCTCTTCCAGGGCATGTTCCTGGCCTCCGGGAACGACGCCGTGCACGCGCTGTGCGCCCACGACCAGGGCGGCGTACCGGCGACCATCCAGCGGATGAACGCGAAGGCCAAGGATCTCGGCGCGCTCGACACCCATGTCACCGACCCGACCGGCCTCGACGCCGACGGGCAGTACTCCAGCGCGTACGACCTGGCCCTGTTCGCCCAGGCGGGGCTCGAGCGCACGGACTTCGCGAAGTACGCGTCGACGAAGTACACGAACTTCCCGAACGCCGGGAACAAGGGCACCTACCAGGTCGCGAACCAGAACAAGCTGCTGTTCAACTACGACGGCGCGCTCGGCGTGAAGACCGGGTACACCACGCTGGCCCGGAACACGTTCGTCGGCGCCGCCCGGCGCAACGGGCACACGCTGGTGGTGACGCTGATGAACGCGCCGCACGGCATCACCGAGGACGCCAGCAACCTGCTGACCTGGACGTTCACGAACTACGGCAAGCTCAAGCCCGTCGGCAACCTGGTCAAGCCGGCCGCCGCGCCGCCGAAGACCCAGCCGCAGCAGAAGCCTGAGGCGGGCACAAAGAGTACGACGGGCGCACCGCAGGCCCGCACCGCGCTGAACCCGGGCCAGGCGGTCAAGTCGCTCGCCTTCCGCGTCCCCGACTGGGCGTACGCCGCGCCGCCGGTCCTCCTGCTGGGCCTCTTCCTCCGCCGCCCGCGGACGCTCCGCCGCCGACGCCGTGGGCGACCGGGCTGATCAACAGGTGCCACTCGTCGACGAAGTCCTCGCGGACGAGGTGCCAGCACCTTTCAGGAGCGGCGGATGGAGCGGACCGCTCGGAGGCCTTGGAGTGCCAGGGTGGTGATCGTGACGCCGAGGACCGTCCCTGCGGCGACAGCGACCGAGTCTGCCTTGCGTTGCGGGACCGGCACGACCTTGTAACGCTTGCCGGGCGGACCGGGAAGCAGGGGTTCGGGCTCGACGGCCTGCGGCTCCTGCTCCGACTCCGCCTCCGACTTCCCCTCCGACTTCTCTTCCGCGGCACGGGCGTCGAGGGTGGCTTCCTTCGCCCAGGCCGCGATCAGCATGATCGCGCGGGTCATCAGGTAGATCCACACCAGCAGCGCCAGCGGCACCGCCACCGCGCCGTACGCCGCGTTCGCGCCGATCACGTGGTTCACGTAGAGGTTGCCGAGCCGCTGGGCGAGGTAGAACACGACGCCGCCGGCGAGCGCCGCGATCAGCGCCACCTTGGGGGGCAGCACGATCCGCGGCAGGACCGTCTGCATGTACAGGAACAGCACGGCGCCGGCGCCGATCCCGATCACCAGGCTGATCAGGCCGAGCCCCCAGTCCGCCAGCCAGGTGCCGTCCAGGTCGACCCAGTCGACGATGCGTTTCGACAGCGCGGTCAGGATCGACGACGCGCCGGTGGCGATCAGCCCGATCAGGCCGAGACCGATCAGGGCACCGAGATCGACTGCCTTCAGCTTGACGATGTTCCCAGGCTCGTCGTCCAGCTCGTGCATCGAGCGGATCGAGGCGCGCAGCGAGTCGATCCAGCCGAGGCCGGTGAACAACAGCCCGATCGCGGAGATCAGGCCGATGGTCCCGGCGTGCGCGATCAGCGCGTCGATGTCGATCTTGTCGCCGATCCCGGGCAGGTTCTTCTCCAGGGACTTCTTCAGCGTGTCGATCGCCTCGTCGCCGAGCAGCGGGCCGATGATCGCCGCGGCCAGCACGATCAGCGGGAACATCGACAGGAACCCGAAGAAGCTCGTCGCGCCGGCCAACCGGTTGCCGCGCCGGGCGCCGTACCGGTTCCAGGCCCGCCACAGCTGCGACCTCGTGAACCGCGCCCAGACACGCTTGATGCTGCCCATGTGACTCCTGTACCCCGATGAACGAGTCTCAGCCTGCCAGCGGGAACTCGCGCTGTGGGCGCCACACGCCGTCGGCGCCGTGTTCGTAGCGGCTGAAATGCTCGACGTCGAAGGTGCAGTCGTACTCCGACAGGGCGTCGTACGCCCGGTCGAGCGCTTCCTTGTCCAGGTCGTGCGCGACCGTGACGTGCGGGTGGTACGGGAACTTCAGGTCGACGCTCAGCGGGCCGGAGCGGACCTGCGACTGCAGCACCTCGCACGACGAGATGCCCTCCGCCAGCGGGACGAACACCACCGGCGAGATCGGCCGGAAGGTCGCCGTGCCGCGCAGCCGGATCCGGAACCGCGGGAACCGGGCCGCGACCGCGAGCAGATGCTCGTCGATCCGCTCCAGGTCACCGGCCCCGATCTCGGTCGGCGGCAGCAGCGTGATGTGGGTCGGGATCGACGCGGCCATCGGATCGCCGAAGTCGGCCCGGTGCTTCTGCAGCTCCGAGCCGTACGGCTCCGCGATCGGGATCGCGACACCGATAGTGGTCATGGGGCGCACAGTCATGACTGCGGCGGGCCGGCGACGAAACCGAGACGGTCGTAGACCCGGGCCAGCGTCGGCTCGGTGACCGCCCGGGCCCGCTCGGCGCCGGCCGCCAGGATCGCGTCCAGCTGCGCCTTGTCGTCGAGGTAGGTCAGCGTCTGCTCCCGGAACGGCGTGACGAACTCGACCACGACGTCGGCGAGGTCCTTCTTGAAGTCGCCGTACCCGCGCCCGGCGTACTCGTCCTCGAGCTCGCTGATCTTCTTGCCGGTCAGCGCCGAGTAGATCGTCAGCAGGTTGGCCACCCCGGCCTTCTCGACCGGGTCGAAGATCACGTCCCGCCCGGAGTCGGTGACCGCGGACCGGATCTTCTTCGCGCTCACCTTCGGGTCGTCGAGCAGGTCGATGATGCCGGCCGGCGAGGACGACGACTTGCTCATCTTCGCCGACGGGTCCTGCAGGTCGGAGATCTTCGCGGTCTCCTTGACGATGTACGGCTCGGGCAGCCGGAAGGTCTTGCCGAACCGGTGGTTGAAGCGCTGCGCGAGGTCGCGGGTCAGCTCCAGGTGCTGGCGCTGGTCCTCGCCGACCGGGACCCGGTCGGCCTGGTAGATCAGGATGTCCGCGGCCTGCAGGATCGGGTACGTGAACAGGCCGACGGTGGCGCGGTCGGCGCCGCCCTTGGCCGACTTGTCCTTGAACTGCGTCATCCGGCTGGCCTCGCCGAACCCGGTCAGGCAGCCGAGCACCCAGGACAGCTGGGCGTGCTCGGGCACGTGCGACTGGACGAACAGGGTGGACCGCTCCGGGTCGATCCCGGCGGCGAGCAGCTGCGCCGCGGACCGGCGGGTGCGCTCGCGGAGCGCCTTCGGCTCGTACTCCACCGTGATCGCGTGCAGGTCGACGACGCAGTAGAACGCCTCGTGGTCGTCCTGCAGGGCCACCCACTGCCGCAACGCGCCGAGGTAGTTGCCGAAGTGGAAGGAGTCCGCCGTCGGCTGGATCCCGGAGAGCACGCGCGGGCGTCGCTGGGAACCGGCTGCGGAGGGGTCAGACGCAGCATGGGACATGGGACCGATTCTGCCAGCGTTCTCAACTCACCCTGCACCCGGGCGGGTTATCAGTCATATCTCAACGACTATGGGTCACCAGGACCAGCCGCGGGCGGCCAGTTCCTGCTCCTCCTGCCAGCGTTTCTCCTCGGAGCGTTTCATCTCGGCCTCCCCCGGGCAGCCCGCCAGTCGGCAGGCCTCGTCGAGGAGGTCGTCGTACGCCGCCTCCAGCGCCATCAGCTTGTGCGCGCGGGCGTACACGTGCGGCGTGGACTCGATGCTGCGGATCTTGGTGGACAGATGCCCCAGGCGGGTCTGCAGGCGGAGCGTGTCGAACGGGTCCGGCTCGGGCTCCCGATGCCGGTGCAGCCGCGCGGTCAGGCGCGCCGTCCGCCGCTCCACACCGCGCCGCCACCGCGACGGCGGCGGATGCGGCAGCAGCAGGTTCAGCAGGACGCACAGCGTCAAGAACAGAACCACAACCGCCAGCCACTCCATCGCACTCCCTCCCCTCCTCCGAGCGTACGGCGGGGAGCGCCTGACGGCGATGGGGTTTTATCCGTTCGTAGCCGGGTTCACAGCCCGATGATCAGAAGCGGTCAGGTTGCCCTGACCTGGATCTCACTCGCGGTGGTACTTCGTGACCGCGGAGTCCTGTTTGAGCTTGTCGGCCGCCGCCTGGATCCGCGCGGTCCACTCGGACTGCTGCAGGCCGCCGGCCATGAACTGCCCGGTGGCCGTCGCGGCCGCGTCCGCGAACTGCGGGTACCAGTCGTCGAAGTACCAGATGATCAGCTGGTCGCCGGCCGCGGAGAGCAGGTCCCGGGCCGAGCGGAGCGCCGACCCCATCTCGAGCCCGTCGGCCGCGCCCCGGACGATGGTGAGCTGGCTCGCCTCCGAGGTGACCTGCGCCGCGACGTCAGCCGACAGCAGGGCCCGCAGGTACTCGAGCCCGCCGGCCTTGTTCCGTGCCTTGTCCGGTACGAGGAACGGCGCGGTCGCCGCGACGTGTACACCGCTGGCCAGCGCCGGCGACGAGTCCAGCGGCGGTACGGCGAACATGGTCAGCGCGAAATCCTGCGGGACCAGGCCCTTCATCTCGTTCTCGAGCCAGTTGCCGCACGGCAGCATCCCGGCCTTGCCGGCGAGGAAGCGTTTCTGCGAACCGATGTGGTCGTACGCCGCGGTCCCGGTCGCGAGCAGCCCGCGCTTGGCCAGCTCACCGACCGCGAGGATCGCCTTGGTGACGCTCTCGTCCTTCCAGGCGCCGTCCTCGAGGTTGTCGATCCGCTTCACGACGTCCGGCCCGCCGGTCTTGGCGGCCAGCGTCAGCACCAGCTCCAGCAGGTAGTACGGATGTGTGCCGGCGTAGATGAACGGCCCGAGCTTGGCGGCCTTCATGTCGGCGCCGAGGGCGAGCAGATCCGTCCAGGTGCGAGGCACCTCCCAGCCGTTGCGCTGGAACAGGCTGGCCGAATACCAGATGCCGTAGACGCTCGCGATGTAGTTGACGGTGCGCTGGGTCCCGTCGTACCGGCCGAAGTTCAGCATGTCGGGCAGCAGTTGGTCCTTGACCGCCGCGTTCGGGTTGTCCCAGGACGGCGCGTCCAGCAGCTGCTGCAGGTCGGTCAGCTGGCCTTCCTTGACCAGCCGGCCGAGCTCCAGCTCGTCGTCGCCGGTGCTGAGCACCACGTCGGGCGGGTTGCCCGCGGCGAACCGGGGCAGCAGCTGGCCGGACAGTTGCGGTGCCAGCTTCGGCGTGACGACGGCGGCCGAGGACGGCAGTGCCGTCGGTGACGACCGCGACGACGTTGGACTTCCACGTGTACCGCCGGACCAGCGACGGGTCTTCGGC